>JAZKEL010000150.1:0-9443 GCA_040387075.1 Pseudomonadota bacterium | reverse complement strand
GGCGACGACCAGCAACTTGCCTTGCGACGGCACGTTGGACTGACCGATGACTTCTACGCGGAACAGTACCCTGCTGATAACTCGTAAAATGGCTGCGACCATGATGGTTCCCTGTAATTAGTTTTTGATTTTTATAGACTGGCGATGCTAAGTCTGTGTTTTTATATATTGCAATACCGTGCTTAATGCGTCTTCCATTACGGTACCATTAATCTGGAAATACACTTCCTTACCGACTTTTTCACTCATGAGCGCGCCGCTTTCACGTAACACCTTGAGATGGTGGTTCACTGCACTGCGGCTTAACGTGGAAGCTGCGACGATTTGCAGGATGTTCATGCGTTCGCCCGGTTCGAAGGCCAGCAGGATGCGCTGGCGGTGCTCATCGCCTAGCGCAACGAACAGCGCCGAGGTGTTTTTCCATTCAGCCGGGATGTCGACGATCTTCTTCATAACTATATAATTAGTTATTTGGTTATTTGTTGTCAAGTTCAAATTGTAAAAGCTTGAAAAATAATTTTAAGCCGACTGCATATTCGCTATGATGCATATCTTTAGTAAGTGCTGCCATTGCATGCAATGTTGTCGGCAGTATGCATTGCCAGGTAGTAGCGTCACTGCCAAGCAATAAACCACACCCAAGCAAGAAAATAGAACCCCACCATGAATCCAGTATCCCATCCTATTATGCCGCGTGCCGCGCTGTATGCGAGCATTGGCGAAGCAGGATTCTGCTTCGCGCCAAGCGCGGCCATGCAGGCATGGTTGCTCGCCCAGGGCGCGGATGCATTGAATGACTGGCAGGCGTTTTCCGCCAGCTGGAACGACATGCCGCTGGACCAGTACATGGCGGATGGCGGCCGTTACCGACGCCGCCGCTATGCCACGCTGAGTGCGCCTGCTAATCGGGACGACATCCTGCTGGAGCCGCACCAGCCGCATTACCAGCACCTGGATTACAACGTGCTGAACGGCGGTGTTGCACGCAATTTCGAGCCCATTGCCGGCCAGGTGATACAGGGCAATACCATGCGCAGTATCCTGCGCTTCTGCCGGGAGACATTCAGCCGTTTACTGCCGGCGATATCCTGGCATATCGAATGCCACCAGTTCCGCATCGAAGCGGCGTCCGGGCTGCAGGGCAAACCGACCCCGGAAGGCATACACCGCGATGGCGTGGATTTCGTGCTGGTGATGATGGTGCAGCGCGTCAATATTTCTAGCGGCACCACGACCATGCATGACCTGGAACAGAACACCCTGGATAGTTTTACCCTCACACAGCCGCTGGATAGCGCCATCGTCAACGATAGCCGCTGCATGCATGGCGTGACGCCTATCGAGCCCATCAATCCCGACCTGCCGGCATTCCGCGACGTACTGGTGGTTACTTTCAGGAACGCCGATAGTAATGGGACTTGATGCATTGCAACCCGGTTTATTGCCTGACACTGCCAATCCGCTCAAAAATTCCAGGTTCTTCAAGTTACTCACATTCCGGGTGCTGCTGGTGCTGGCTTACCAGATCATGGCAGTGGTGGTCGGCTGGCACCTCTACAAGCTCACGCTAGACCCGCTGGCATTAGGGCTTGTCGGCCTGGCCGAACTGGTGCCTTACCTCAGTACGGCCCTGTTTGCCGGTTACGCGGTGGATCATTACTCCAGGCGCATGTTCGGCGTTTTCGCCGCTGTCATGGTGGCGCTCAATGCGCTGCTGCTGGCGGCCATCTCCAGCGGCGCGCTGTTCGGCGGGGCCTCCGAGTGGATCTACGTATCGGTGGCGTTTGTCGGGCTGGCCAGGGCATTCATAGCGCCGACCTATAGTGCCATCTTCGCAGTCGTGCTGCCGCGCACGCAGTATGCCCGTGCTGCCGGCATCGGCAGCACCATTTTCCAGACCGGGCTGGTGCTGGGCCCTGCCCTGGGCGGCGTACTGGTCGGCTGGGTCAGTATCACGGCGGCGTATATGACGGCCACGGTGATGGCACTGCTGGCAGGCATTGCACTGCTCACCCTGAAGGTGGAGCGGGCACCTGCAGCAGAAAGTTCGCCGGTGTTTTCCAGCATAGGCGAGGGCCTGCGTTTCGTGATGAATAACCAGATCATGCTGGGTGCGCAGGCGCTGGATATGTTCGCTGTCTTGTTCGGCGGGGCGGTCGCCATGCTGCCCATGTTCATCCATGATATCTACCATTACGGGCCGGAAGGCTTGGGCATCCTACGTGCATCGCCGGCAGTGGGCGCCATCGTGATCGGTATTGTGCTGGCCAGGCGGCCGATAGGGTTGCATGCAGGACGCTGGCTGCTGGCTGCGGTAGCAGGGTTCGGAGTTTGCATGATCGCATTCGCATTGACGCCGTATTTCTGGGTCGCCGCGTTCCTGCTGGTGATTTCCGGCATCTGCGACGGCATGTCGGTGGTGTTGCGCACCACCATCATGCAGCTCATGACCCCGGATCATATGCGTGGCCGGGTGGCATCGATCAACGGCTTGTTCATCGGTTCATCCAATGAGCTTGGGGCATTTGAGTCAGGCCTGGCTGCCAAATTGATGGGCCTGATTCCCTCCGTGATATTCGGCGGTACGATGACGATTGCAGTCGTGGCAGCCACGGCACGACTGGCGCCTAAGTTACGCCAGCTTGACCTGAAGCAATTGCACTAGTTCTATCCTTGCGATACGCAGCCATAACGACTGGAATTTTAACGACAGTGAAATTTTACGGCGCTAGGGTATGCGGATTATGCATCCATATTCCTCCATGCTCGTACGCATAGACCTTGCTGAATTGGCGGTGTAGTCCATGCCTGTTCAGCCGTTTAAATTCGCTGGCAATTTCGTATGCTAGGCGTTACTGTCGCGTATGCACGATAAATAAAATTAAAGCGGATATACACTGACCAAATACGTGAAAAAAACGATTATTCGCATGGATCAATGCAGCAAAGAACTACTGGATATAGAGTAAACACCTAGATCAAACCTTAAGATCAACCTGACAGATCAAACCGCACAACCATCATGGATAAAAAACAGTCACCTATCGAAATCGCACGCCAGACCCTGATGCAGCTGGCCGCGCGTAAGACCCAGCCGACACCCGATAATTTCCGTAAAGTGTACGACGAGATTGCAGGCATCAAGTCGGTGGATACTTCGGTAGAGCTGGGTAAAACCCTGGAAAAAGTGCTGCAGGACGCAGGTAAGAAAAGCCCGAAGTACCGGCTGGTGGCGCAAGCCGTATCCCCACTGGTAGCAAACCAGGATTGGGATAAGCTGGGCGAGCAATTACGCAAGCTATTCCCAGCTGGCGATGGTGCCGTAGCGACTGCGGAAGTTAACTGGTCGGTATTGATCCGCACGCTGGTCAAGCAGCTAGAAGTCAGCCATAAAGGCGTCACCCTTACCCGCAAGAAAGAAGGCCTCAGCCGCGTACTCACCAATTTCGCCAGCGACCCGGATGTGCTGGGCCAGAAAATCCAGGCACTCATCAGTTCATGGGGCTTGGGTACCGCACCCGAGTCGCATACATCTGCGGCGGACGATGCTCCCGCGATTGCAGACCTCAACACGATCGATGCTAAGTCCACCTCTTCCGTCATGGATGCTAAGCCGCTGGCCATCGAGGATAGCCAGATAAAATTCGAGGTGCATTGGCGTGAAATGCTGCTGAGGGCATTCGAGCTGGTGATTATCCCTTACCTGGAGCCCGTTCCCGAAAGCGAGAAAAAAGCCAAAAGCCTGTTGGCGCAGATGAAGCAGACCAGCAATGACCAGGCCGTGGCACGCTATTCGGAAGAAATGAAACCGCTGTTGCTCACCCTGGAAATGCAGCGCGATATGCAGGTACGCATCCACGATTCGCTGCTGCAGTTGCTGAAGCTAATCGTGTCGAGCATGGGCGAACTGGTGGCGGAAGACAAATGGCTGCATGGGCAGACCATGATGATCAGCGATATCGTGTCCAAGCCGCTGAATATCAACACCTTGTACGACGCAGAAAGCAGCATGAAGGAGCTGGTCTACAAGCAGTCGCATATCAAGCCGGCGCTCACAGAGGCCAGGGAAACGCTTAAGAAAATGGTGACGACCTTCGTCGACCGCCTGGTGGAGATGACGGACAGCACCAGCGATTACCAGGAAAAGATAGAGAATTACCAGAAGAAACTGAGCAGTACGGAGGATATCGGCGAACTGAACAACCTGCTTACCCATATCCTGGAAGACACCCGCACCATCGGCGTCAGCGTGCAGCGCACGCGCGATGAGTTCCAGAATAGCCAGAAAAAAGCGGCAGAAGCCGAGCTTCGCGTGCAGGAGCTCACCGCCGAACTGGATCATATCAGCGAGGTGGCGCACCAGGATTACCTGACCGGCACACTCAACCGGCGCGGCATGGAAGAGGCGCTGGAACGTGAATTCAGCCGGGCCGACCGTCACGATACGATATTGTGCATCGCCATCATGGACATCGACCATTTCAAGAAACTTAACGATAGCCTGGGGCATTCCGCCGGCGACCAGGCGCTGGTGCACTTCGTCAATGTGATCAAAGGCGTGTTGCGCACCACCGATGTGCTGGCCCGTTACGGCGGCGAAGAATTTATCATCATCCTGCCGGTCACCCCACAGGAAGAGGCTATCCATGTGGTGACACGGGTACAGCGCGAATTGACCAAAAACTATTTCATGAACCGCAACGAGCGCGTGCTGATCACCTTCAGTGCCGGCGTGGCAGAACGCAAGCCCGGGGAAATGCCTGAAAGCCTGATCCCCAGGGCAGATGCCGCCTTGTACCAGGCAAAGAACACCGGTCGCAACCAGGTGATTGGCGCTGAAACCTTACTGAAGGAATAGACTGTACTTGGCGCAAGCACTGGAAAGCATGGATGCAGCAATCGAGGTGGATATACCGGTCGTACTGATCGATATCGGCCACCGCTACCGCAGCGATATCTCCCCGCTGGAATTATACGAAGCTACCCGCGGCGCCTGGCGCGTAGGCGCGCGCCGCAACGGCGCCGTGTACGCCTTTGCGGTCTCGGGAAATGTCGTGCATGAAGTCTATGAGATCGATAGCTGGCATCGTGCGGGCACTACGCCGTACCGGGTGCGCCCTTTCGTCTCCTTTTCGGTGGAAGGGCGCTGGGAGTTCCTCGGTAAACTGGCTGAACATGCACTGCGCGTTCAATATAAATCAAGGTCGGTAGCGAAATACCTGGTCAACGCTCAACCCAACTCTGTGACCTACATCAACTGCTAGCACTTGCTTGCAGTAGCAGGCACCCTCGCCTGCATGGCCAATGGCTTCGGCCTCAAGTCTTGTGTTTCAAGCGTCGCAATGCAGGTGAGGCGCCTGCGCTAAAAACAATGCCGCTGTGAGGCGCATGCCTATTGGCTCCCAGGCCTGCTGTCAGCGGCTTACCGATTTCCCTCTTATCGCTGATAAGTGCCAATCCAGATTAACAAGCGAGCAGATTGGCAGGCATTGTGCTTGCTATATTCCTTGGTAGACTAGCTGCCAAGGTTATGTGTGTTTGAAGAGAGCCGATATGCTGAATCCAACCTCCATCAAAGGCATGCTGTTCGACCTGGACGGTGTGCTGTACATCGATTCGCGTGCCATAGACGGTGCAATCGAAGCTGTAGATACGATCCGCGCCAGCGGCATGCCATGCCGCTTCGTCACCAATACCAGCACGCTATCGCTCACCGCACTCCAGAAGAAAATCAATGGCTTCGGCTTCACGATTCCGGCACATGAAATCATCAGCGCGCCGCAAGCCGCCATCCGCTATCTGCAAAAGCAGGGCGACCCGGTTTGCCGATTGCTGCTGGCGGATGACGTCAAGCAGGATTTCCAGGCATTCCGCGTCTCCGACACTGCCGCGGATTACATCGTGGTGGGCGATATCGGCGATGCCTGGACGTATCCCATGCTGAACCAGGTATTCAATAGCCTGGTAGCTGGCGCTAAGTTGATCGCTATCCACAAGAACAAGTTCTGGCAGACGGCGCAGGGTTTGCAGATGGACATCGGCGGTTTCATCCAGGCACTCGAATATGCCAGCGGCACGCAGGCCATGATCATCGGCAAGCCGTCGCCGGATTTTTTCCAGGTAGCCCTGGATGATATGCAACTGGATGCGGGTGAGGTCGCCATGATAGGCGACGATATCGACTCGGATGTCGGGGGCGCGCAACAAGCGGGCCTGGCCGGTATCCTGGTGCGCACCGGTAAATACCGCCAGGCGTATGCGGATGCCTCTGCTATCCGGCCGGAGTTGGTACTGGATTCTATCAATGGCCTGCCAGCCGCATTGGGATTAGTCTAGCGGCCGGCAGGCATTTACTACGTCAGGCCGCTGCCTTCAGCGATTTCATGTCGATGACGAAACGGTATTTCACATCGCTTTTGAGCATGCGCTCGTAAGCTTCGTTGATCTGCTGGATCGGGATCATCTCGATGTCCGATGTAATATTATGCTCGGCGCAGAAATCCAGCATCTCCTGCGTTTCCTTGAGGCCGCCTATCAAGGAGCCTGCCAGTTTGCGGCGCTTGAATATGAGGTTGGCGACGCTGGGCGAAGGATGCGGGCTATCCGGCACGCCTACCAGGCACATGGTGCCGTCACGTTTGAGCAGGCCCAGGAAAGCATCCAGGTCGTGCGGCGCTGCCACCGTGTTCAGGATGAAATCGAAACTGGTGGCATGCTGCTGCATTTCGTCGGCATTCTTCGAGATCACTACTTCGTCGGCACCCAGCCGTTTGGCATCGGCGATTTTATCGGGCGATGTCGTGAACAGCACGGTATGCGCGCCCATGGCATGCGCCAGCTTGACGCCCATATGGCCCAGGCCACCGAGGCCGACGATGCCTACCTTATCGCCGGGTTTCACGTTCCAGTGGCGCAGGGGCGAGTAAGTGGTGATGCCGGCGCAGAGCAACGGCGCAACGGCAGCGAGATCCAGGTTGTCGGCGATGCGCAGCACAAAATGCTCATCCACCACGACCGAGTCGGAATAGCCGCCGTATGTCACGGCATTCGGGCTGTTGTAGGTGAATACCGCGTTATCGCAAAACTGCTCCTGGTGATCCTGGCAATCCGGGCAGGTGCGGTCGGAGTCGATCAGGCAACCGACGCCTGCTATATCGCCGACCTTGAATTTAGTGACCTGGTTACCGACGGCAGTCACCTTACCCACGATCTCGTGTCCCGGCACCATGGGGAATGCAGAGTTGCCCCATTCGTCGCGGGCCTGGTGCAGGTCTGAGTGGCAGACACCGCAGAACAGTATCTCGATCTGTACATCCTTGGCGCCGGGTTCGCGGCGCTCAAAACTGAAAGGCGCCAGTGGGGTCTTGGCATCGTATGCTGCGTATCCTATCGCTTTGGTCATGCGTGTTCTCCTGTGTTTATCCTGTTATGACGATTGCGGCATAATTAGAAGGACAGTATGCCAAAGCCTCGTTACGCATTAAATAGAAATAATGTGCTTATACAATTCCATATTATGGAATTCAGGTGCAAATAAGCATAAATAGTTTTAAGGCGTATAAACTCACACCAGAAATGACCAGACGCTTAATTTATCAGGAGAAAACCAATTGCAAGTAGCCGCCAATCTATCCGTCATTGCCAGTGCCATCCAGCTAGCGGTGGCGCCGGTATTCCTGTTGACCGGCATCGGTGCTTTGCTGTCCGTAATGGCGGCGCGGCTGGCCCGTGTGGTGGACCGTTTTCGTGCGCTGAACGAATCCATTACGAATCGCACCCCGGCCCAGGAAAAGGAGATGGATACGCTGCTGCGTCGTTCCTCCTGGGTGCATTGGGCTATTACCCTGAGCTCTATTTCCGCCTTGCTGGTGTGTACGGTGATTGCCGCGCTGTTCATCGGATCAGAGATCCGGGTCGATCCTTCCCGCGCGGTCTCGCTGTTATTCATCGTCGCCATGCTGGCGCTCATCTGCGGATTGCTTTGTTTCCTGCGAGAAATCTCCCTCTCGACCGGCATCATCCAGCGTACGGAGCCGCTTGAGAGCGACGTGTGAATCAGCCGATTAGCAGGAATCTCGGAGTGTTGCGAGTCAGGACTGCGCGTGCAACGCAGTATTCAGCTCATCGATCACGGGCGCCCATGCAGCATCCAGCAGAATTTCCTCTTTGAGGAACGCGGCCTGGCCAGGAGTCCAGAAAGGTGCTTCACTAAGTATCGTGCCGGAATCGAGTGGGCCGTGGCTGGCGATAAAGGCATCGATAGACGCGGTGTCCGCAGGCAGGCCCAGTTGTGCGAACAGGCTGTTCATGTTGTGTACAAATTCTTCCATAAAGCCTCGCTTATATACGTTGTGTAGTCCATATTAAACTGTTTATGCCGATGAAAGTTCACCTGCCCATTCCAGCGTCCCTCGAGATTGCCCTGCCATGACCAGGCCTGCTGTCATCGTGTTCGGTGAAGTGCTGGCGGATATTTTTCCCGGCGAAGCCATGCTGGGCGGGGCGCCGTTCAATGTCGCCCGCCACCTGCAGGCATTCGGCATGCAGCCTTTGCTGGTGACGCGCGCCGGCAACGATGATCTGCGGCAGCGGTTTCTGCAAAGTTTCCGGCGCTATGGCATGGATGTTTCAGGTTTGCAGCTGGATGAGCAATATCCGACCGGCCAGGTCAATGTGCTGATGGAAGACGGCGGGCATCGTTTTGAAATCGCCGACGACCAGGCGTATGACCATATCGATGCCCAGGGTTCGATGGCGGCAATCGCAGCATTGAAGTCCAGTGCGCAACTCACCTATTTCGGGACCCTGGCGCAGCGCCATGCGATCTCTCGTGGCACGCTAGAGGCCGTGCTGGAAAATTCTACCGGCAAAAAATTCCTCGACATCAACCTGCGCGAACCCTGGTATGACCAGGAGATCCTGCGTACATCGTTACGGCATGCCGATGTCGTCAAACTGAACGAGGACGAGTTGTCTGCCGTCGCTGGAATGCTGCAACTAACCGGGGCAAGCTTGCAGGCCCAGGCGGTTAGCCTGTTGCAGCATTTTCAGTTGGATCTGCTGATCGTCACGGCCGGTGCAGAGGGCGCTTGGCAGGTAGATCGGGATGGCCGGCTACTTCATGCCGAGGCGATGAACGAACGCCTGCCCATTGTGGATACGGTGGGTGCCGGCGATGCCTTTGCGGCAGTGTATATAGTGGGGATGCTGCAGAGCTGGCCGGGGAGCCTTACTTTATTACGTGCCAACCAGTTTGCTGCAGCGATGTGCCGGCAACGCGGCGGCGTGCCGGATACTGCAGAAATCTATGCGCCCTTCTTAGCGGAGTGGCGACAGGATATGGGTAATCATTAAGAAATAATTAACAGCCTTTAAGCTGGCGTGCCTGGCAATCCCTGGCCGAGCGGGTGGCTTCCGCGACCTGTTCCGGAGTCATCCTGAAG
>JAZKEL010000149.1:0-5841 GCA_040387075.1 Pseudomonadota bacterium | reverse complement strand
TCACGCAACCTATCCAGATGCGCTTCAACGAGCTGATCTCCGGCGTGCGCAGCGATGTGGCGGTGAAAGTATTCGGGGACGACATGACGGTGATGGAGGAGACTGCCAAGTCGATCGCCAGTGTGCTTTCGAATATCCCGGGTGGCGAGGATGTGAAGGTGGAGCAGACCTCCGGCCTGCCTATCCTGACGGTGCATATCGACCGTGAGAAAATCGCGCGGCTGGGTGTTAACGTCAGCGATGTGCAGGATGCGGTCGCGATCACCCTGAACGGCCGGGAAGCGGGCACCCTATTCGAAGGGGATCGCCGTTTTGATATCGTCGTGCGCTTGCCGGAGAACCTGCGGTCGGATATCAGGGCGATCGGCCAGTTGCCGATACGCCTGCCGATGCAGGCCGCCCTTAATACGGAGAGCGGCAAACGCTATCTGCTGCTGGGCGAGGTCGCCACCCTGGAGCTGGCGCCAGGCCCCAACCAGTTCAGCCGTGAAAACGGCAAGCGCCTGGTGGTCATTACCGCCAATGTCAGGCAGCGCGATATCGGCTCCTACATTGCCGAAGCACAGCAGCGCGTGCAGCAGGAGGTGAACATGCCCTCCGGATACTGGATATCCTGGGGCGGGGTGTTCCAGCAACTGGAGTCAGCCGGCAAGCGCCTGGAACTGGTTGTTCCGGTCGCCTTCCTGCTGGTTTTCATGTTGCTGTATGCCATGTTCGGTAACGTGAGGGATGGCCTGATCGTGTTTACCGGGGTGCCGTTCGCCATGACAGGCGGCTTGCTCGCACTGTGGCTGCGCGACATACCGCTTTCCATCTCGGCCGGCGTCGGGTTTATCGCATTGTCCGGCGTGGCGGTACTCAACGGCCTGGTGATGATCAGCTTCATCCGTTCGTTACGGGAACAGGGCTTGGCGCTGGAGCCTGCAATACACGAGGGTGCAGTATCCCGCCTGCGGCCGGTGCTGATGACGGCGTTGGTCGCCTCCCTGGGATTTATCCCCATGGCGATAGCGACGGGCACCGGCGCAGAAGTACAGCGGCCGCTGGCCACGGTCGTCATCGGCGGCATCCTGTCCTCCACGCTGCTCACCTTGCTGGTATTGCCGGTGCTGTATCAGCTGCTGTACAAGGAAAAGCGACCTCAGGGATCGCCTGCAACTCCATCCATGGAAGAGACTCGATAAAGCTCGGGATATCGACGGATAGAAGTCGATTTCCCTTCAGTATGATGGACTTTGCCGTCGATGCAACGCTCCTATGCATCTTTCGACATGGACGAAACTCTGCTGGAAATCGACATTAAAAAGGTGATCTATGCTCTCCGAAAAAGAAGTAGAAAGTTGCTATCTAGGTCAATTCATCCCCGTGCACTACCACCACAACATGCTGATGGACGAACGCCGCATGTCCGGCTTCAAGGCGGCGATCCAGTATGCCGTCAAGCCGGGCGATAAGGTCCTGGAACTAGGCGGCGGAACAGGCGTGTTGTCCTGGTTTGCCGCAGCCAACGCAGATAAGGTCTGGTATGTGGAATACAACCCCGACCTGGTTAAAGAAGCCAAGCGCTTCCTGGCGCATAACGAAAACGGCCATAAAGTCGAAATCATCGAAGCCGACGCGTTCGATTACCTGCCTCCGGAACCGGTGGATGTGGTGATCTGCGAGATGATCCATACCGCCATGCTGCGTGAAAAGCAGGTTCAGGTGATCGAGGCTTTCAAACAAAGATACATGGAGAAATTCGGCGGCCCGCTGCCGCGGTTCATTCCGGAAGTGATGATCATGGCGGTGCAACCCCTGCAGCAGGATTACAATTTCCAGGGATTCAATGCACCCATTGTGCAATTCAAGCAACCCACAGTGCTCCATGCAGATGCCTTCGAGCTGGCGGAGCCGGGTGTGTATTCCGTACTCGATTTCACGGAAACGGTCAGTGACGATATCGTGTGGCAGGGCGACTTTGCTATTGAGCACGACGGCGTAGTCAATGCACTGCGCTTCATTACAAAAAATATCCTGGCCGTCAATATGGAGCAATCCACGACTATCGACTGGCTGAATGATTACTTGACCTTGCCGCTCGCACAGCCAACAGCGGTGAAGGCAGGCAGCCTGCTGACGGTGAGTTTCAGCTACCGTGCCGGCGGCTCTATCCCCTCATTAATGGCGACGATAAAAGCGGTGGATGCGGCAATTTTTCATGCAGACAGGCAAGCAAAGCCAATTGAATGCGAAAAGCCAATTGAACAAGAAAAACCTATCGAACCAGTAGAGCAGATACAAGGTGAGCGGATCGACCAAGAGGAATTGGTCGATACCGTGTATTGATTTCAACTTGGGTCACTCGCGCATCTTGGCTGAATTCATCGCCTGCCGCGAAATACGTTGACAATAAAGGCGCCCGTCATTAATATGGCGCCTCTTTTCGCAGGTGTAGTTGCAGTAGCAGAGTGAAGATTAAGTCGGGGGTATAGCTCAGCTGGGAGAGCGCTTGCATGGCATGCAAGAGGTCAGCGGTTCGATCCCGCTTATCTCCACCAAAAGCTTGGAAATGTAGTTAAAAAGATAAATATCATTTAAGAAATTTGTCGATTTGTAGTACACTTCTGTTGCAGTAAAAAGCAGTAAATTCTTAGGTCCCCATCGTCTAGAGGCCTAGGACACCTCCCTTTCACGGAGGCGACCGGGGTTCGAATCCCCGTGGGGACGCCAATTCGATAAAGCTGTTGATTACGACAGCTTTACAGAAAGCGTCAAAAAAAGCAGTGCCACTTAAGGTGGCACTGCTTTTTTTATGCCTGCTGTTTCGCATTCAGTCCGCGGCGGATTGGTGGGTGAAGATACTCAAACAAATCCTACCAAGTACCAGCATGCGATCCTGTACAAACCATTTCGGGTTCATTATTGGATCACGACAGATCTTTTTTTGGCTTGAACAACCTGGTGATCGCTTTACGCCCGAATTTCCTCTTGAAGCCGACTTTGGCATCGTAGAGGTGGAAGGGCAGGCGATAACGCCAGGTGAATTGCTTGCCGAGTGCGCCCAGATACATACCCATGAACACTTTCCTGCCGGCCCAGTGCAGTTTATTGCAGACACGGGTCAGGTCGGATATGCGCTTGGCAATTACGGTGCCATGGTCGAAGAAATGGGCGCGGTTGGTATCGATCAGGGAAAAACTCAGGGTATTGTCTTCCGATTGCCGTATCAGGATATTGCCGCCGGATAAATCGCGGAAGTAAACGCCGCGCCCGTGCATGACCAGCAGGAAATCGCACAGCTGGCGGTAAGCGCTTCCCGTGCTTATCCCCTTGAATTCGCTGGCGCCCGCAGCAAATGCCGACAGCATGTCGCGCGCGGAAAAGTCCGCCGGAATGTATTCGCAGATGAAGTAATTCTGGGTGAATGTGGTATCGCCGGTCTTCTCGAAAAACGCCACAGGTTGTGCCGTGCCGATGCCGCGGCGCGACAGCTCGCTGGCGCCGTTCCAGCTTTTTTTCGCCTTGGATGGTTTGAGGCGATCCAGGAATTTCTTGTGCAAGTGCATTTTCAATGGCTGTTTAACCACCAGGCTGCGGTTGGCGTCGCGTGGGTCCGGTATTTTCCATACGGCATTGCGCGCTTTACGCAGAAGCGCATCTTTCGGTGGCGCGCCTATGTTCGATGGATGCAGGGCTGCCCGCAATGCGTCATGCTCCTCCGCATTAGCTGCGCTGACTAGGCCAGACCAGCCGTCATCACGGAATACGGAATAAGTTTTGCCCTGCACATGGGCATGCAAGGCTAGCGAATCCAATACGGCAGCAGTCGGCAGGATGTTGACCGGCTGGCTGCCGGCAAACCGGATATACAGGGGGCTTTCCGTGACCAGGTCGGGCGGCGCAGGCAATTGCGCGCCATCGCGGCTGTAGAACACGGCCTTGCTCAATGATGCGGCTGCATAGATATCCATGAGCGCCGTTGCCTTGCCGTTCGTGGTCCAGGCTGCGTGCAACTGGGATACGTTATCCGAGAATGCGTGCACTTCCAGGTGGTCGCCGCCATTCAATTGGGCTAATTGGCTTAGCTGATCCAAGTAACGCAGGCCGGGAATATGCGCGATGAACGCCTTGTAGGCGGCAAATGCAGGCCGTACACGGTAGTGGGTAAGGTCTTCGCCGATGCCGGCGTACCAGGTGATGCGTTCCAGCGCAGGGTATTGCGTTATGCCGTCATCCACTAGCCCCTCGCGGTGACATACCAGCGGTCCCCAGGCGGCGCTGCCAAGGGCGCCGGAGGCTGCGCAGAGGATCATGTAGCGTGCGAGGTAGTCCGCCTGTTTCTGTTCGCTGTCGGGCAGCAGGCGTTCGATGCGCGGCAGCGTCCAGAACGCGGAGGGGGACTGCAGTAAAGGCACGCCGAAGCGGGCGCCGATCTCCTGCAGCATAAAGGCTTTTTTGACCAGCCGGAAACCGCCCAAGGCAGCCAGCCTGCGTCCCAGTATCTTGTGGTCGTTGCGTTCCGGCTCGGTGCAGCGTTCGGAAAACAGGTTGTCGGTATGGATGTCCGGCAACTGTTTCCGTGATCGCAAAATGGACAACAGGCCGATATTGTAGAACGGCTCGAAATCCGTCACGTTAGGACCGGCCAGGGGTACGTCATAGGGCAGAATTTCGGTATAAGCGATGTCCCAGGCAATCAGGAATGTCTCCACGCTGTAGCCGGACCAGCGTTTGCGGTTCACCGTGGTGCCGATCTCGATGCTGGCAATGGAACCTGCATACCGCTGCATGGTTTCAGCCACGAATTCGCGCCAGTCATCCTGCCACGCGGTGGCATGCATTTCCCTGGCGTCCGCCAGCGGCTGCACCAGGTGCAGGTTGACCCTGAACGATTCCGCGATCAGGCGTTTCAGGAAGCGGCCGGTATGGCCGGTTTCATCGCCGTAGGTAAAATCCAGGCGCACGTGATGCACGCCCAGTTCGCGCAGTAACTCGACCAGGTAATCATCGTGGCTGGTATACGGCCCGGCGGCTACGCATACGCCGGAAAAGCAGTCGGGAACGGTATGCCCGCCTTGCGGGCGATAGCCCTTTTTCGAGCGCAGCTTGCCCGAGAGGATATACGCCAGGTTGGCGCGGATGAATTGCCGGGTGGCGCTGGAAAAAATAAGGTTGCTCAAGATCGGGGTGCTTAAATTAGAGCCTGGGTTAGATTAAAGAGACGGTGACTCAGTCAGGCGTACTTAGCCTGCGAGGCCCGTGCTAACCGCGTGTATTGGATTGCGCATCGAACTGCGTCAGCTCTACGCGTGGTGCAGGCTGCCAGCCTGATGCACGATGCTCAGCCACCACGTTGGTGAAAATGCCGCCACGCACATAGAACTTGGCGGTAAGCCGCATGAATTTTGGGGCCAGGGCAGCCACCAGGTCGTCAAGTATCTGGTTGGTGACTGCCTCATGGAAGCAGCCTTCGTCACGGAACGACCACGTATACAGCTTCAGGCTTTTCAGTTCGACACATTTCTGGTCTGGAATATAATCCAGGTAAAGCACGGCGAAGTCAGGCTGGCCGGTCATGGGACAAAGACACGTGAATTCCGGGATTTCCATGTGGATGTGGAAGTCGCGGCCGGGTTTCGGGTTGTCGAAGGTTTCCAGCACCTTGGTCGGTTGAGCGGTTGGCTTGCTGCCGATAGAATGGCTTGAGGTATTCTTAACGGTATCGTCTGTCATGATGGCGTAATCAGGCTGGCTGCTTAAAAAAGAAGGTATTATACGACGTGACTCCATCTTTTAATAAGGCGGCTTACATTTAATAAGGGCATTTAATAAGACCGCAAGCGGTCTTATTAAAACAAG
>JAZKEL010000148.1:0-3864 GCA_040387075.1 Pseudomonadota bacterium | reverse complement strand
CAGCCGTGCCGACAGGATAGGCGAAGCGTAGAGGTGGCTGATGCCCATCCTGGCGTAATAATCCACCAGCTGGATCGCGTGGGCGAAAGTGAAACCCTTATGGAATTGCAGGCGGGCAGTGGCGCGGATATGCGCCGGCGAAGCGGGTAGCGCCGAATCGCCTGCCGGTTCCCCGACCGCGCCAGAGGATGGAATGACGCCCGAAGATGGAATGACATAAGACTGGTGGGATTCAAGTGTCATGCCGGCTCCAGGAGTGCGATAAAGCTCTGGCCAGGCAAGCTGCCCGCGTTGAGCTGTTGGAATGTATTGCCGGTCTGGTAGATGACATGCTGTTCCTGGTGGTTGGCCGCATCGGCCGGGTCGATGGCCACGGCATCCTGTGCCAGGTTGAGTGCGATGGTCAGCACCATGTCGTCGGCCATGCGCCAGCGCGCCATGACGGCGGCAGGCCCGATGGCGGCCGTTTCAATGGTGCGTGCGCCTGCCAGGCGCGGAATGATCCTGCTATGGCGGATCTCGAGCAACTGCCTGGTCTGCTGTTCCCAGCCCAGCGGCACGTACTGTGAATTCGGGTCGGTATCGCTACGCGGGATCGACATGTGGAACGTGTCTTCCTCGTTGGCTTCCGGGATCTTGACGGCGATGCCGTCTTCCGAGAATTTATTGAAGCCGGCAAATTCCCTGCGCCGGCCTTCGCGGATGGCGGCAACCAGCTCCTGGTTCTCATGGCTGGTGAAGTACATGAAGGGCTGCGTGGCGCCGAACTCTTCGCCCATGAACAGCATGGGGATCTGCGGCGACAACAAGAGCAAGGCCGTCGCTGCACGCAATGCATTGGGGTCCACCAGGGTGGTCAGTCGCTCGCCGTAGGGCCGGTTGCCGATCTGGTCGTGATTCTGCAGATACAGGACGAACGCCGTCGGCGGCAAGTGGCCGCTGGGCTCGCCGCGCGAAGATGTCTTATGGTGGGCGGAAGGCTGCCCCTGGTAGATGAAGCCATCGGCCAGGCAGCGCGCCAGTTTCTCTGCGGGCGAATCGGCGTAGTCGGAGTAATAGCCTTCCGTCTCGCCGGTCAGCAGGCTGTGCAGCACATGGTGACCATCGTCATTCCATTGCGCGGTGAATTTGCCTGCGGTATCGAATTCCTGCAGCGCCGTCCCGATCTCGGTGGGCTCGCCCTCCGTCGGTGTCGATTCCGAAATGCCGAATGCTTCCATGCCGCCGTCCAGCAGACTGGCGGTGTTATCGTCATTCTCCGCCATCAGGTGCACATAACGTTGCGGCCCGAATTGCTGTTTGACCTTGTGCGCGACTTCGAACAGCCAGCTCTTGTCGGCAATGGCATGGCACGCATCGAAACGCAGGCCGTCGAACTGGTATTCCTGCAGCCAGTACAGCACATTCTCGGTATAGAAGCGCCGCACCACGGGATTGGTGAAATCGATGGCATCGCCCCACGGCGTGGGGATGTCATGGCAGAAGAACGGGCTGGCGTAGTGGTAGAGGAAATTGCCGTCCGGCCCGAAGTGGTTGTACACCACGTCGAGGAAGATGGTCATGCCCAGGCAATGCGCTTCATCGACCAGCGCCTTCAGTTCATCCGGCGTGCCATAGGTATACTGCGGCGCGAATTGCAGTACGCCGTCATAGCCCCAGTTGCGCGGACCGGGAAAACTGGCGATGGGCATCAGTTCGATTCCGGTGATGCCCATGGAGGCCAGCCCTTCCAGCCGTTCCCTGACGCCGTTGAAGCCGCCGAACGCACCCACGTGCAGTTCGTACAGCACGGTCTCGTGCCATGGCCTGCCGTGCCAATCCCGGTTACGCCAAGTGTACGCGGCCGGGTTCACCACGATGCTGTCGCCATGCACGCTATCTGCCTGCGCGCGGGAAGCGGGATCGGCCACGGTCAGCTGTTCGCCTTGTTTATTGGTCACCTTGTATACATAACGCGATCCTGCGCCGCATTCGATGTCTTTCTGGTACCAGCCCTGTTCGCTGTCCGGGTCGCCCTCAATCACTTTAACCGCAAGCATCTGTATTTCCTGCGCCTCGGTATGCTTGGGCGGCTTCACCAGGATGGCGACCTCGGCCGCATCCGGCGCCCACAAGCGAAAGCGCGTAAGCTGCGCATTGAGCAGGGTTGCCCCGAACGGCATGGAGCGGATCAGACGTACATCATCGGGCATACCGTTACTCTTCCATGCTCAAGATGATGGTGCCCAAGGGCGGCACCCGCAATGCCAGTGTGGAAGGGCGGTGCTCTTCCTGGCGGCTGGCGGCGACTGTGAGGTTGCCCATATTGCTGCCGCCGTACACCGCTGCATCCGAATTCAATAGCTCGCGCCAGGTGGTGCCGCTGAAATCCTGCGAATAGCCCAGGGGAACCACGTAGTGCTCGCGCGGTACAGGCGTCATGTTGCACACGATGACCAGCGGTTTGGATGTACTGCTTTTGCGCATGAACGAGAACACGCTGTTATCGCCGTCGTTGGCGATCAGCCATTCGAAACCATCGCCGGAGTTATCCAGCGCATACAAGGCGGGGTGGCTGGTGTAGAGTCGGTTCAGGTCTTTCAGCCACTGCTGGATGCCGCGATGGTTGGGGTTGTCCAGCAAATGCCATTCCGGCGAGGTGTCGTGGTTCCATTCCGTGTACTGGCCGAGCTCGCAGCTCATGAACAGCAGTTTCTTGCCGGGATGCGTCCACATGAAGCCGAGGTAGGCACGCAGGTTGGCGCGTTTCTGCCAGTCGTCGCCTGGCATCTTGTTCAGCAGCGAGCCTTTGCCGTGCACCACTTCGTCGTGCGAGATCGGCAGCACGAAATTCTCGGTGAAGGCATACACTAGGCCGAAGGTCATCTCATTGTGGTGGTAGCGGCGGTACAGCGGGTCGGCCTCCATGTAACGCAGGGTGTCGTTCATCCAGCCCATGTTCCACTTGTAGTCGAACCCCAGTCCGCCTTCGCTGACCGGTTTGGTGACGCCAGGCCAGGCAGTGGAATCCTCGGCGATCATCAGCGCATCCGGGCAGCGTTCATGGATAGCCGAATTAAGTGCCTTCAGGAACGCCACCGACTCCAGGTTTTCGCGGCCGCCGTAGATATTGGGCACCCATTCGCCCTGCTTGCGGCTGTAGTCGCGGTAGAGCATGGAGGCCACGGCGTCGATACGCAGTCCGTCGACGTGGAAATGCTCCAGCCATTCCAGCGCGCTGGCGATCAGGAAGCCGCATACTTCATTGCGGCCCAGGTTGTAGATATTGGTGTTCCAGTCAGGATGGAAGCCTTCCTGCGGGTTCTGGTGTTCGTACAAAGCCGAGCCGTCGAAACGGGCCAGGCCGTGTGCGTCGGTGGGGAAGTGGGCGGGCACCCAGTCCAGCAGCACGCCCAGGTTCTGCGCATGGCAACGGTCGACAAAGCGGGCGAAATCCTCGGGCGAGCCGAAACGGGCGCTGGGCGCGAACTGCGCCAGCGGCTGGTAACCCCATGAGCCGCCGAAGGGGTGCTCCATGATGGGCATGAACTGCACGTGGGTGAAGCCCATGTCCAGCACGTAGGGGATCAGCCGGTCGGCCAGTTCATTCCAGTTGAAACTGCGCGCGCCTTCTTCCAGCAAGCGGGCCCAAGAGCCTGCATGCACTTCATAGATGGAGAGCGGCGAAGATACCTGCTGGCGTTCGGCACGTTGCGCCAGCCATGCATCGTCTGTCCAGGTAAATGCCTGGTTACTGGCCACCACCGAGCCTGTCTTGGGCGGCAATTCGGTGGCGCGCGCAATGGGGTCCGCCTTGAGCGGCAATACGCTGCCGTCGGCCGCCAGTATTTCGTACTTGTACACAGCGCCGGCATGGATGCGCGG
>JAZKEL010000147.1:0-2692 GCA_040387075.1 Pseudomonadota bacterium | reverse complement strand
ATCCGAAAGTTTGAAGCAGGGAGTGTAGTTGTGAGCGAAACGCAGAATCCAAATGGAAACACCGGCGAACATAGTCCGGCGCAGGATGAAAACCATGTCATGACCGAACGCCGTGAAAAGCTGAAGGCCATCCGCGCCAAGGGTGTCGCGTTCCCTAACGACTTTAAACCGGATGCCCTGGCAGCCAATATCCATGCGGCTCACGGCGATGCCGATAATGAGTCGCTGGAAGCTTTGGGCAAGCAGGTCAAGATCGCCGGCCGCATGGTGTTGAAGCGCGTCATGGGCAAGGCCAGTTTCGCCACGCTGCAGGATCAATCCGGGCGCATCCAGTTGTTCGTTTCAAAAGACAACCTGACGGACAGCAATGCCGAAGAAATCTACGATGCCTTCAAGCATTGGGACCTGGGCGATATCCTGGCAGCCACTGGCGTCTTGTTCAAGACCAGGACTGGCGAGCTTTCCATTAAGGTGAGCGAACTGCGCCTGCTGACAAAATCCTTGCGTCCGTTGCCGGAAAAATTTCACGGTTTGTCCGACCAGGAAACCAAATATCGCCAGCGCTATGTCGACCTGATCGTTTCTGAGGAAACGCGCAATACCTTCAAGGCGCGTAGCCGTATCGTGGCAGCCATCCGCAGCTACATGCTGGACCAGGATTTTCTGGAAGTGGAAACGCCTATGCTGCATCCTATTCCCGGCGGCGCCTCTGCCAAGCCATTCAAGACACATCATAATGCGCTGGATATGGAGATGACCCTGCGCATCGCGCCTGAACTGTATTTAAAAAGACTTATCGTCGGCGGCTTCGAGCGCGTGTTCGAGATCAATCGCAATTTCCGCAATGAAGGCTTATCCGTCCGCCACAATCCTGAGTTCACCATGATGGAATTCTATGCGGCCTACACCGACTACAAGTGGCTGATGGATTTCACTGAAGAATGCATCCGTGCTGCAGCCATCGCATCCTGCGGTACCGCAATAGTGCAATATCAGGGTAAGGAGCTGGATCTCAGCAAGCCGTTCCAGCGCCTCACGATTGTCGGCGCTATCAAAAAATACGCACCGCAATACACGGAACAGCAATTAGCAGATGCGGATTTCCTGCGAGCAGAACTAAAGAAATTCGGCGTGAAGGCGTTCGATCATGCCGGCCTTGGCGCATTGCAATTGAGCCTGTTTGAAGAGACTGCGGAATCCCAGCTTTGGGAGCCGACATATATTATCGATTACCCGGTGGAGGTTTCGCCTCTGGCACGCGCTTCCGACAGCAATCCTGAAATCACCGAGCGATTTGAATTGTTCGTGACGGGCCGTGAAATCGCGAATGGTTTCTCCGAGCTTAATGACGCAGAAGACCAGGCAGCACGCTTCCAGGCGCAGGTAGCGGCTAAAGAAGCGGGTGACGATGAAGCCATGTATTACGATGCGGATTTTATCCGCGCGCTGGAATACGGCATGCCGCCGACTGGCGGTTGCGGTATCGGCATCGATCGTTTGGTAATGTTATTGACCGACAGCCCAAGCATTCGCGATGTGATCCTTTTCCCGCATATGCGTGCCGAGTCGTAATGCCTGTTGGGGATGGGCGACATTCGAAATCCTTAGTAATCAACCACTAAAGGTTTTAATGCGAGATATCGTCGCTACCAGGTGACACATTCCATCTTGGTTTATTACTGCTGGGACCTGATGTGATTTATAAGCTATTGAATTCAAGTCATTAATTTATAGCGGCATGCTCGTTGCTATTCATGGTTGTGCGGTGTCTCCCACCGCCCATCCATTATTATCAATGAGGTTGTCATGCTGAATAAACAAGGTATTTTTACCCGTACTCCTGTCCCGCCAAATCCAGCCCCTAATGCCCGGCCTATCCCTGGCTCACTCTCCGCTACTCCGCATCGATCTGACGATGAATTTGTGATGCCGGGCCACCTGGCTGCTATCGAGTCAGCGACCTCAACATCGCCATCCTCGCTTTCCACAGCATCCGTGGCGAAGATTTCGGAGGACAGACTTCCCGGGTCTACGCCAGTGACAGAAGCCAAAACGAATTCCGGCAGTAAATTGATCGTAGGCCCGGATGTGAAACTCAAGGGCGCAGAAATTCTCGATTGCGATACCTTATTAGTGGAAGGGCGCGTTGAGGCTACCATGGATAGCCGCGTCATCCAGATTGCTGAAAAAGGCGTGTTCTCAGGCAAGGTCGTTATCGACGTGGCGGAGATTTACGGCCAGTTCGATGGCGATCTCACTGCACGCGGCCAATTGATCATTCATGCGACCGGCCGCGTCACCGGCAAGATCCGCTACGGCAAGATCAATATAGAAGAGGGCGGCGAACTCTCCGGAGATATCGCTGCAATCACTGCGGAAACGATTAAATCCAATGCACGCCCCAATCTCAACAGCTAATTTAAATGCTGAATCTATGTGTAAGCTATTTCTTAAGAGATGCATCGTAAATAAATAGGCAAGGTTGCGTGTTGTTTTAATGCAACACATGCATGACAAAATGATGATGCGTCATCATTTTGTCATATTGAATCATCAGAATCACCCCCGTTGAACTTAACAACGTTTTTTACAACTGGGGGTTTTTTAGATGAATAGTATCAAATTACGCTGTATGGTCGCTGCAGTATCAGGCGCACTGTTAATGGGCTTTGGCGCAAATGCCATGGCGGAT
>JAZKEL010000146.1:0-2384 GCA_040387075.1 Pseudomonadota bacterium | reverse complement strand
TCGATTTGCTCATATATGCCACCTAATTCAGAGTCGTTCTGGTCCAGATAAAAATAGCGCCAATCAGCAGTAATGTTTCCAGTCCGGCAAGAGAAAGGGTGACATGCCCGACAGGCCAATACAGCCAAATGGTCGTGAGCCTGTACAGCACGATAGCCAAGTAGGTGCACAAGGAAAATACGATGCCTATTGCCTGGTACTGCGGATTGAGCGCGGTGTAGGCATAGAACGCCGCCATACCGAGCTGCAGGCCGCCATAGATCACCAGGTACTCGGAGCGCCCGGCATTGCTCAGGGCCTGGTATCCGGATGCTTGCGAGGTTTGCCCCCATTTGATGGTGCACCACACTGCAAAAGCGGCGTAGAGCACTGCGTTGAATACCAGATAAAATTTAGCCACGGATTTTCCTCTCAAGCGCTGAAGATGCTCAGGGTTAAAAACAGATCACTGTTAGTTTGAAGACTCAGATGGCATTGCCGCTAATCGGGCTCATGCAAAGGACAGCCATTGAAGCTCTTGCGGAAGTCGGCAGACATTTTATAGGCTGCCTTGCGCACGCGCATGATGGAACCCAGCGGCCTGTGGGCTGCCAACCCGTTCCAGGGGCTGAAGGAAAGCCTGTCCTCAATCGCCGGCGACACGGCATCGTTCCAGGTAACCTGCGGCTTGGCGGTGATCCTTGCGACTGCGATATACGGGCTCTCACCTTCCGGCCAAATGACAGAGGCATCCTCGATCGGCATGGCTTGCAGGTCGGTGCACAGTTGCACACGCAGCTCCCATTCCGCCTCATCCCGCTCGACGGGGTTCCTGGCGAAGAACTCCAGTACCGCTTCACGCAAGGCATTGGGTGCTTTACTTTTCAGCGGGGCATCCTTGAGCGCAACAAGCCCGGGCGAGACCGGGGCCAGCGACAACTTGGCCATGTAGTCACCGTATAAGTGCGGGACCTGCGTGAAAAACGTTTCCCCGAGGATGTTGGTCTCAGGATGGCCGCCCAGGCTCTTGATGGTAGGGCTTTCACCGCCAAGGCCTTCGATCAGCCGCTCGACGCCGCGCAAGCCTGCCGACAAGGCGATTTTGAGGCCTTCCGCTTTATCCGTGGTCTTCGCCAGCAGTTTCAGTGAAGAGAGGAAGCTCTTTGCATCGGCCTTGAGGAAGGCCGGCCCATTCACCATCAGGAAATCCTGGGTCGTCGCCGTGAGCGAATCGGGAAGCCGTTCGCCAGGCACACTCAGCACTTTGATACCCAGCCCACGCGGCGTGGAGACACTGTCATTGAGGATGTCGCCGGGCGATGTGGATAGCCGCATGACCACCTGGTAGCTGCCCGGCTGTGCAAACAGGCCTTGCGCAAGCGTCGCAGGCAAGTCGTCCAGCACGCGCAACTCGCCGCGGATAATGCCATGGCTCTTGGCATGCACGCTCCTCACCGCATGCCCGTAATCCCTGGAGGTGATTTCGCTGATGCTATGCAATGTCTCCACCAGCTCAGCGGTGGTATTTTCCTCCTGCTCTTCCGGTATCTCGAACGAGGGTTCATACGCGATCGGGTTTGCCATAGACGCTCCATTCATTATCATCATTTCGACGCCTGCAAGAGGCGCGGGATGAATGGCAATCTAATCATTAAACGGCCGGATGAGTATCGGATGAAACGAATTTGCGTGTAGGACAATCCCTTGCGCATCGCAAAATGCCAACGTATTAATTAGAGGTGATCGGCATTCCTACTTTTGCGGAGACCAGCGTCTCAAAAGTAAGGCATTCGAGATCACGCTGATACTGCTAAGTGCCATGGCTGCGCCGGCGATCACCGGGCTTAGCAGGCCCATGGCCGCCAGCGGGATGCCGACTGCGTTGTACACAAAGGCCCAGAACAGGTTCTGGCGGATCTTGGCATAGGTGCGTCGCGAGATGTCGATGGCATCCGCCACCAGGGCAGGATCCCCGCGCATCAGGGTGATGCCCGCCGCGTGCATGGCGACATCGGTACCGGTAGACATGGCGATTCCGATATCCGCCGCCGCCAGCGCCGGCGCGTCGATGATGCCGTCGCCCACCATGGCCACCAGGCTGCCTGCATGCTTAAGGCTAGCCACGATATCGGCTTTTTCCGCAGGCAGCACCATGGCATGCACTTCGTCTATCCCTAACTCACCGGCGACCAGTGACGCGCTGCCCTGGTTATCGCCGGAAATCAGCACCGTACGGATACCCTGGTTTTTTAACCTGGTGACTGCAGTAATCGCGCTGGACTTGAGGGTGTCGCCAAAAGCCAGCAAGCCAAGTAGTGTAGGTGTACCGCCTTCGCTGCTGCAAAGCCATGAAATGCTGCGCCCTTCGTGCTCTAGGGATTGCGCATGGATTTGCAACGCCGCGA
>JAZKEL010000145.1:3776-8042 GCA_040387075.1 Pseudomonadota bacterium | reverse complement strand
CGCTTGGCTGCGCAGTGCTGATGGCATTCCTGGTGACGCAGCAATTGGTTGGCGGAGATGTTTCCGAACAGGGCGATGCTTCGCTGCTGGCATCCGACTTGCCGCCGGGCGCCTATGCTGATAAAGGGTTTGACATATGGCTAGCCCAGAACGCGCATCGATGAAATCCGCGTCGCAACAACTCGCTGTGCTGGTCTGTGGCCTAAGCTTATTTGCCAGCTTGATTGCTGGCGTTGTGTACGCAGAAGAGGGTGCGGGTAACGAGCCGACCTGGGCGCATCTCAGCGACCAGCAACGCAAGGTGCTGGCCCCCCTGTCTGCCGAATGGGATACCTTACGTCCATGGCAACGCGAGAAGATGCTGGATATCGCGCAGGACTACCCAAAAATGAACGCGCAGCGCCAGGCGCTTATCCAGAAGCGCTTGATGGAATGGAGTCGCATGACACCGTTCGAACGTGAGAATGCCCGCAAAAAATACCAGCAATATAAATCGTTAACGCCCGAAAAAAAGCAGGAATTGCGGAACAAGTGGCTGGAATACCAAAAGCTGCCTGAAGACAAGCGGGAAGCGTTGCGTAAAGAACAGCCTGATATTTATGGCAGGGAAGATCTCGAGAATTAGCCGTCGCTGATAGTATCAGCTTAATTTTTCCGCCTTGCTGCGTTACCATCCACACCTAACATTTCCTAATCTGCAGGTAGCTAGTCATTAACACTCCCGGGCTGTTCAGGCGTTTTGCCTGCATGTTGTATGAAAGCATGTTGTTGATTGCCATTGCTGCAGCCGCCATCCTTTTGTTCCTGCTGCTGTTCGGCGACGCCACGCATGCACCCAAACGCTATTTCCTGCAGCTTTATCTGTGGCTGGTTTTCGGCGTCTATTTTGTATGGTGCTGGCGTAAAAGCGGCCAGACGCTGGCCATGCAGACCTGGCGCATCAAGCTGGTAAGCCGGACCGGCCAGCCGTTGTCAACTGCGCAGGCCTGCAAGCGCTATATGCTGGCCAGTCTCTTCTTCGGTGCCGGTTTCCTGTGGGCTTTTTTTGACCGCGAAGGACTGTTCCTGCATGACAGGCTGACTGGCGGTAAGCTGATTGTCGTGGATAAAAAGGCTTAGATAACTGGTGGGAAAACTAACCAGGAAGACCTGGATAGCGGACAATCAATCCCAGCTAATTAGCGTCGCTCAACCAGGAAGAGCATGAACAGGCCCGTGACAAGGAACAGCAGTGTTGGCGTGACCGCGCTGAACAGGGCCGACCAGTCGTTCAGCAAACCCAGGTGCACAAACACGCGATTCAATACCTGATAGAAAATGCCCAGCATGATGCCGGCAAAAATCTTTGCGCTGGCACCGCCGGAGCGCTGTTGCAGGAAGCCGAATGGCAATGCCAGTATCACCATGACAAAACACGCCAGCGGGTAAATCATCTTGGCCCATAAGGCCACTTCATGACGTGACGTTTTCTGCTTGTTCACGCTGAGATGGTGGATATAGAAATACAGGTTCCAGGCGGACATTTTCTCCGGCGTCACCAGCAACACATTCAGCAGTTCCGGCCGTATCAGGGACTGCCATTTCGCTTCCGGGAAGAAGCTGGATTGCACATTGTTCTGGTCGAAATGCATCTGCGTCACTTCTTTCAGCTGCCAGCCCTTGCCGTCGAACCTGGCCGTTTTTGCATTGCTGATATTGCGCAGCCGGAATTCGGTATCGAATTCGTAGATGTGGATATTCAACAGGCCGGCATCCGGCAGTACGTCCTCGACGTTGACGAAACTATTGCCATCCTTCACCCACAAGCCCGAACGGAAATCCTGTGCGATAACGGAATCGGTGGCCTTGATGCGGATGCGCTGAGCGGTCTTTTCGCTATACGGCGTCACCAGTTCGCCGACCACAAAGGTAAGCAGGGCGAAGATCAGGCCTACCTTAAGCAGTGAAAAAGCAATATCGCTGACCGGCACGCCGCTGGCGCGTAACACCACCAGTTCGGAATGACGGGCAAACTGTCCCAGTGCGTACATGGTGCCCACCAGGACGGCCACCGGCACCACTTCGTAGACATGCCCCGGTGCGCTCAGCATGACGAATAGCAGCACCTTGCCTATGCCGTAGGTACCTTTGCCTATACTCTCCAGTTCCTGTATCAGGTCGAAGAAAGAAAACATCGCCAGCAATGCGATCATGATCAGCAGGATGCTGGAAACGATCTCCTGGCTAAGGTAGCGATTGATCAGCCTCATTCGGCCCGGCCTGCTGTGTCTGAGCCTACAGTGCCTGCGCTTGACTTGGCAGGTACAGCTATATCCTGGATGCTTTTTACCGACTTTTTCCGGCCTCTCAGGAATTCGAACTGCGGCAGCATGGGCAACTGGAAGATACGCCGGTAGAACATGTACACCGTGAGCAGGAGGAAGAAGATATGCACGGGCCATAGCCCCACCAGCGGGCTGAGTTTGCCCTGCGCCAGCCAGGCCTGCATGATGCTGAGCATGTTGTTGTAGATGATGTAGATCAGTATGGCGATCATCATGTTGGCGGAACGGCCGGAGCGAGGGTCGACAAAGCTGAGCGGGATCGCCAGCAATACCAGCACGAAGGCGGAAATGGGAATGGCCATGCGCCATTGCAGCTCGGCATTATTGGCCGGGTCATGGTGTTTGAGTAACTCCACGCTGTCTTTGGACTGGGTCGATGGCAACTGCTGTTTCACCTCTGCCGGCTCGATGCGGATCGAGTAACGCTCGAAGTGGGTGGTGGTGAATTCCGGGGTATTCGGCTTGCCTTCATAGCGGCGGCCATTTTCCATTACCAGGAAATTGTCGCCATTGCCCTCGGTAGTGCGGTGTCCCTTGGCCGCCACGATGATGCCCAGCTTCTGGTGCTGGGTGGTCTGTACAAAGATATTCTTGACCACATTGCCCAGTTCATCGAAGCTTTCCACAAAATAAACGCGATCCGAACTGCGCGATTCCTTGAATACGCCGGGGCTGATCGAGGCAAGTTCGTCGCGGCTTTTAAGCTGGTCGGCAAAGTCGGCTCCCTTGTGGGTCGCCCACGGGGTCACGAACAGGCTCAGGCCGAAAATGACAATGATGATCGGCATGGCAAAGGTGAGTACCGGGCGGATCCAGGAAGCGATGCCCAGGCCGGAGCTGAACCAGATCACCATTTCGCTATCACGGTGCCAGCGCGAAAGTGTGAGCAATACCGCCAGAAACAAGGTCAGCGACAGCAGCATGGGTTGGAACTTAATCATGCTAAAGCCCAACAAAGTGTTGATGGCATCGCTGGCCAGGCTGCCTTTAGCGGCGACGCCGATGTAATAGGCGGCACGCTGCGCTACCACTATCCCCATCAATATCAGGAATGCGCCTGCGGCGGTGCTGGCAAGTTCTTGTAACAGGGATCGTTTGAACAGCATAGTTATAAAGGCGTGGTCGGTTTATTGAGGCGTTGGTTAAAGCGATCTGGTCATGACGTGTGATACAGGGTTATTGATTACCGTAAAGCGCAGGATAATAATTGCGCATAAATAAACGTGGCAGAGTGCTTCAATGCGATAATCCTGATATTACCTGGGACTCGACGCACACTCCGAAACGGCCTGGTGGCACATCATTGAGTGGCATTAGCATTAAATAACATGCGGACAAAATAAGCACCACATCGATCTACACTGGTCCGATCCACAGTGGTCCAGAAAAAGCGGCTCATACAAAGGAAACATCGAATGGAATTTAGCATAAAAAGCGGTAAACCGGAAAAACAACGTAACGGCTGCATCATTGTAGGCGTGTTTGAACGCGATGAGCAAAACGGCAATTCAAAGCCCAAGTTGAGTGCCGCAGCCAGCGCTGTCGATAAAGCATCGAATGGCCTGGTGGCATCCTTGCTGGCGCGCGGCGATATAGACGGTAAAGCGGGTTCCACGTTGTTACTGCAACATGTTGCCGGTATCGGCAGTGAGCGTGTCCTGCTGGTAGGCTTGGGAAAGAACCAGCAGTTGAAGGAAGCGGATTATCGCCAGGCAGTGCGCGCCTCCATTAAAGCGCTTGCCAAGACCAGCCTGCCGGAAGCCACCTCTTTCCTGGCGGAAGTCGATGTCGTGAATAAAGACGCAGCGTGGAAAGTGGCCCGTTTCGTTGAAGTGGCGCGGGACAGCATATACCGCTTCGACCAGATGAAAGGCAAGGCAGCCCAGGCAAAAATTGTGCATAAAGGCGTTGATCATCTCGTCATAAACGTACCGAAAAATGC
>JAZKEL010000145.1:0-3766 GCA_040387075.1 Pseudomonadota bacterium | reverse complement strand
ATATCAAGTTGGCTGAAGCTGCCCTGGCGCAGGGCCTCGCCGTTGCTTCCGGCGTGCATTTCGCGAAAGACCTGGGAAACCTGCCGCCTAACGTCTGCACGCCCACCTACCTTGCCGAGCAGGCATTGGCGTTGGCAAGCACATACGGGCTTAAAGTCGAGGTGCTGGACCGTGCCGAGATGGAAAAACTGGGCATGGGTTCATTCCTAGGCGTGGCGCGCGGTAGTGTGCAGCCGCCCAAGCTGATCGTGCTCCAACACAAAAAAGGCAAGAAGAGCCAGAAGCCGGTAGTGCTGGTCGGCAAGGGCATCACCTTCGATAGCGGCGGTATCTCCATCAAGCCGGGCGCCGACATGGACGAAATGAAATACGACATGTGCGGCGCAGCCAGTGTGCTGGGCACTTTCAAGGCCATTGCCGAAATGGGCTTGGCGATCAATGCCGTGGGTATCATTCCCACCTGTGAAAATATGCCGGATGCCGATGCGGTCCGGCCGGGCGACGTATTAACCAGCATGGCCGGGCTGACCATTGAAGTGTTAAATACGGATGCGGAAGGACGCTTGATACTCTGCGATGCGCTCACCTATGCCGAGCGCTTCGACCCGGCGGCCGTGGTGGATATCGCCACCTTGACCGGCGCATGCGTCATTGCGTTAGGACATCATGCCAGCGGCCTGTTCAGCAATAAAGACAGTCTTGCCGCAGAATTGCTGCAGGCAGGGGAGGCCGCAGCAGACCGTGCATGGCATATGCCCTTATGGGACGACTACCAGCCGCAGCTGGACAGTAATTTTGCCGATATCGCCAATATCGGCGGGCGTGCCGGTGGCAGTATCACGGCCGCGTGTTTTCTCTCACGGTTCACAAAAAAATACGACTGGGCGCACCTGGATATCGCCGGCACGGCATGGAAATCCGGCAAGGAAAAAGGCTCTACCGGCCGCCCGGTGCCTTTGCTGACGCAATTCCTCATCAGCCGCGCCAATTAATCGTCAACCATTACATCAGCCATGACCCGGATCGAATTCTTCTTTAATGGCGATAACAAGCTGTTGAAAGTGGCCAGCCTGGCGGATAGTGCGGTCAAGAAGGGCCGTAAGCTCATGCTGTATACGCAGGACGAGCAATCGTCCATCGCCATCGAGCGCTATATGTGGACGCAGCCGGCCATAGGTTTTCTCCCCCACTGCCGGCCAGAGCATGCGTTGGCCGGGCAGACGCCTGTTATTGTCGACTGGACGGGCGAGAAGCTGGTGCACGACGATGTGCTCGTCAACTTCAAAAGCGAGCACCCGCCATTCTTCAGCCGCTTCCGGCGCCTGATCGAGCTGGTGGGGCTTGATGAGGAAGAAAAAGTGGCCGCGCGTCAGCGTTTTCGTTTTTATCGTGACCGCGGATATGAAATAAAATCGTTCGATGTCTCCGGGAATGCCTTATGACGCAAAAATCCCTGCTGGAAAACCATGATCTTGCCCAGGTGCTTAACCGTATCAACCAGCTTGTCAAAACGAGCGAGGCCAATGCCCAACCGGAATTAGACGCCGAGGGAGATATTCCCGTGCTGACCGAGGTGTATGAGGAGAAGAGCAGCCTGGCGTTCGTCAACCTTTCCGATAACCCTGCCTACTCTGAATTGAACCAGGCGGTGACGGATGTGATGACGGCCAGCCAGCCTGTGCCTGCGGAACTGGCTGATCGTTTCCTTGCGGAAGTGCGGCCGCTAATCCTGAAAGCGGTGAAAGTAGCAGTGCTGGATGAATCCGTAAAAGCTGAAAAGCTGCTGACGGCAAAATTAGAACAGGAAATATTGCGTTTATTACGCAATCGTTTGACCGGTGCATGACCTAGACTGCACACGATGACGGTAAGTTTAGGATAAGTTGTTTTAGTGAAGTTTTGGGTAAGGACGCTCCGGACGCATCAAGATGCATTGAGTAACGTTGCGTAATCGGCAGCGCTAAGCAACGTGCTGGTGTCTGCCTCATTGGCCGCGACCAGCTTGAATATCCATGTTTTGTACGGTGCGTCGTTTATGAACTCGGGGTTGCCCTGCAAGGTCTCATTGATGGCAATCACGGTGCCGCTGACGGGCGCGTGCAGGTCGGATCCGGTTTTCACGGATTCCACCAGCCCGCACGGAGTGCCTGCCACCAGCACGCTGTCGACAGCAGGCGCTTCCACGAAGACGATGTCGCCAAGCAAGTCCTGGGCATAATCGGTAATGCCTGCCAGCAAGCTGCCGTCGTCCGCCCGCTGGATCCAGAGGTGATCGGGGCTATACAGCAGGTTTTCAGGAATGTTCATTAGTGGGCTTTCAAGGGACGTTAAACAAGTTGCCAGCGAGTGCTGGTAGATAAGGCTGAATTTATTTTCTCATAAAGCAACCGAGAACAATCCTGGTGTAACTGAAAATAAATGCACGTTGCAGCAAATATGCTGAGAAGTAATATAAAGAATATTCTGTATGTTGATGACAAATTAGAATATTTTCGATAATATCATTTGAATTAGTAGGGCGTACCAGGCTACAGGCCGAACCAAATATACGCCCATGTGAAGGAAGTTGATTATGTTACGAAAACTGATAATGCTGAGTGTGATGCTGGCGCTGGCTATTCCAGGTATTTCGGCGCACGCTTCCGATAAAAAACCGGCACGCCAGAGTCAAAGCAAAAAATCCCAGGCCAGCAAGCTCCAGGCTAACAAAATCCAGGACAGTAAATACAAGCTCAACAAGAGCAAGCTTGCCAGAAGCAAGCTGAACAAAACCGCAAATGCTACATCACAGCCGCGCCAGAGGATCAAAGTATCCCTGCGTTCCGACCGCCGCCTTGGCGGCAGTTTGCAGAACGTGAGTTATAACCGCGAAGCCGTGCTGGATGGCTACGACGGTTTCGGCATGCCGCACCTGGCTTCCCTCAAGGCCCTCATCATCAACCAGGACACCGGCGAGACGCTGTACGCGAAGAGTACCGATACGCCCACGCCCATTGCGTCCGTGACCAAGCTGATGACGGCCATGGTGATGCTGGATGCCTACCTGCCGATGAACGAATACCTCACCATCACGGATGCCGACGTGGACATGCTGAAAGGCAGCAGCTCCCGCCTGCGCGTGGGTACCGAGCTTACCCGTGCGGAATTGCTGCACCTCGCACTCATGTCCTCCGAGAATCGTGCTGCATCGGCGCTGGGCCGTAATTATCCCGGCGGTATCTACGCATTCGTCGCTGCCATGAACGCGAAGGCCCGTAGCCTGGGGATGATGCATTCCCGTTTCATCGATTCGACCGGCCTGAATAGCGGCAACGTCTCCACGGCGGAAGACCTGGTAAAAATGGTCAATGCCGCCTATCAGTATCCCGATATCCGCCATGTAAGTACAACGGCATCCCAGGAATTTTCCGTATACGGGTACCGTAACCCGGTCAATTTCGTCAATACCAATAGCCTGGTACGTAACGATAGCAGCGACTGGATCATTGGTCTTTCCAAGACCGGCTATATCAGTGAAGCTGGCCGTTGCCTGGTAATGCAGGCCGTCATCGCCGGCAAACCGGTGATCATCGTGCTGCTGGATTCCGTCGGCAAGCTTTCACGTATCGCGGACGCCCAGCGCATCCGCAAGTGGCTGGAAAGCAGCAACTCGATGCGGCATATGGGTGTGTTGCCGGTGACTGCATCGAACACCAATGGCTAGTTGATGCAGATATAAAGTCATCACCCAATAAAAAAGGAGCCGCGGCTCCTTTTTTATTAGGTA
>JAZKEL010000144.1:0-1977 GCA_040387075.1 Pseudomonadota bacterium | reverse complement strand
GCCGCCAACGCACCGCAGGCGTTGGAGCTATTGGGAAAGCAGGCGATCGATCTGGTGATATCCGATATCTCGATGCCCCTGATGAACGGTTACGAGTTCCTTGAACAAGTGCGACTGCCACCGTTGAGCCTGCAAATGCCTGCCATCGCCGTCAGTGGCCTCAGTAGCTCGCAGGATATCCGGCTAACCCATACGGCCAGCTTCTCGGCCCACCTCAGCAAGCCACTCTCACTCGAACTGTTGGCGGCTACCATTACTGAACTATTCCCTCAATCAACTCGCCGCTGATTGCACCGATCAGCCGCGAGGCTGCAGCAACTGATTCAATTTTTCAAAATCTATCGGCTTGACCAGATGATGATCAAAGCCGGCTTCGACAGTTTGTGTCCGGGTCGCGTCCTTGTCCCAACCGGTCAGAGCCACTGCTGTTATCGCACTGCCATTCGGCTGTTGCCTGATCTGGCGGATGGCTTCGAATCCGTTCATGCCTGGCATACCCAAATCCATCACGACGATTTCCGGCTTGAACTTGAGCGCCGACTCAATAGCCTCCGTCCCACTGTAGGCCTTGATAACGCTGAAGCCGGCGGTGAGGAACAGCATCTCCAGCAAATCGGCCGCATCTGCATTGTCGTCGACGACCATAACCAGGCGTGGCGTCACAGCTTTCTGCAACGACGTGCTGGTGGCAGTAACGGCTGCGGCCATGGTCGCCGCAGAGGGCGACTGGATAACCACAGGCAGGCTCACCGTAAATACGCTGCCCTGGTTAGGCCCCTTACTGTCGGGAACGATGGTACCGCCATGCATCTCGGCAAACTGTTTTGCCAAACTCAATCCGATGCCAAGCCCCTCCTGCTTGTGGCCTTCCGGCGGCTGTATCTGGGTAAAAATGCCGAAGATCGTTGGCAGCACGCTTTCTGCCATGCCAATACCCGGATCAGTAATCGTGAAAATGACCAATTCCTGCATCACCCGGGCTTCCAGCCGGATGGTGCCAGGCTCCAGCGTATATTTGCAGGCGTTGGCAAGAATGTTGACCAGAATCTGGACAATGCGAACGGGATCGGCATCCAGCAACACGGTTTCGGCCGGCTGTGACAATTCGACAGTGTGGTGATTGCACGCAAGCAGATCGCTGCAGATTTCCACCGAGCGCGCGATGACGTCTGCCAGCGCAATCGGTTTACGTTTCAGCACGACCTTGCCGCTGGAAATCCTGGCGACGTCAGTACGGTCATTCACCAGCATCGTCAGGTGCTGCACTTGTCGCTCGACGACCTGACGTAACTCAGTCACTCGCTTGTTATGGGCCTGTTCGTACTTGAGGATGTCCATGGCGCTGCGGATCGGTGCCAGAGGATTGCGCAGTTCATGCGCCAGCGTCGCCAGAAATATGTCCTTGCGCTGATCTATTTGTGCCAGCTCATTGGCCCGCTGCTCCAGTTCCTGTATCAGCTTTTCGCGATCCTGTGACAGCGTCTGCACCTGCAGCTCCTGCGCTTCCAGGGTTCGGCGCTGGCTGACACTTTCAATTGCCGTATTGATGGCCTGATAAATACGTTCCTGATCCAGTCCCTTGACCAGATAGTCCTGGGCGCCTGCTTTCATCGCCTCCACGGCAAGTTTTTCATTGCCGAGGCCAGTCAACATCACAATGGCTGGCAACTTGCCGTCAAGTTCGGCATGCAAACTGGCAATGAACTCGACGCCGTTCAAATCAGGCAATTGGTAGTCGAGCAGAATGCAGTCGGGGGGCGAAGCAAGGCACTGCACCATCCCTTCACTGCCATTGCGCGCTTCAGTAATAGAGAAGGTTTGCCCGCTGCTGCTTTGAAGCTTCCGCGTCAGCGCATAGCGGTCTTCGGCGCTGTCTTCGACTATCAGTATCTTGTAGGGAACTCTGTTCATGGGGGCTCGGCAACGCTCACTCGGCCGCTGGCAGTATGCTTTCTTCAAACCACCAGGACTTGAGCA
>JAZKEL010000143.1:7643-7930 GCA_040387075.1 Pseudomonadota bacterium | reverse complement strand
CGCGTGCTTGGCACGAGATCATGCTGTACCAGATGATCGCAGGCGCATGGCCGTTCGAGCTCGCTGCAAGCGACCAGGCCGGCATGCGTGCATTTGCCGAGCGTTTATCCGAATGGCAGATCAAGGGCATCCGCGAAGCCAAGCGCCTGTCGAACTGGGTGCAGAACAACGAGGCCTATGAATCTGCATGCACTGACTTCGTGTTCGGCATCCTGGGCCCTGGTAACGGCGAGTTCCTGCAATCCATGCAGCACTTTGTCGACACTATCGCACCCTCCGGCGCTATC
>JAZKEL010000143.1:0-7633 GCA_040387075.1 Pseudomonadota bacterium | reverse complement strand
CGGCGTGCCGGACCTGTACCAGGGTACCGAATTCTGGGATTTCAGCCTGGTGGATCCAGACAATCGCCGCCCGGTGGATTTCGACGCAAGAAAAGCCGCGCTCACCGGTAGCAGCTTGAAACCCGATGGCGACCTGCTGCATGAAAAACTGGCCGAATGGAAAAGCGGCAGCATCAAGCAGCACCTGATACAGAAACTGCTGCTGTTGCGGCAACAGAGACCGCTGGTATTCAGCGAGGGTAATTATCTGCCGCTGGTGGTGACAGGCGCATTAGCCAGCCACGTCATCGCGTTCATGCGGGTGCACGAGGGTTCCGCCATCATCAGCATCGTCACGCGCCTGCCGTTTGCGTTGCAGCAGGCCTCCGGTACAGATTCCCAGGCCGCTTTCCACCCAGTACTTTCCTTATCGGGACTATGGCAGGACACCAGCATCCAGTTGCCGGATGATTCTGCAATGGCAACCAATGCCTGGCGGGATATCGTGACAGGCAACTCGATCCAGTCTCAAGGCAGGCATATCCTGCTTTCCGATGCGATGGGAGTGTTGCCGCAAGCTGTCCTCTGTAATTGATTTCCAGTAGCCAAGACATCCGCTTAGCATTGACAAGCTGCTGTTTGATCGACTTCCGGTCGATCAAACAGCAGCAATACCCCCAGTAAGAAAACTCTTACATCAATATCAGCCTTCCGCCACGGGTGGCTTCCTGCGGTTCTGAATACACTTCACTCACATTCGCAACACCAGAAACACAAGCTAAACCTAAGGCCATAACATGAATCACGACATTGCATCACCTGTGCAACAGGCAATAAAACCTATTTTAAATCAACCGAATAGCGAATCACTATTGACGAAATTTGACGATTATCCGCTGAGCCACCCACTGCAGACTTGGATCGAAAAGAATCCCGGCGCAACCAGGCTGCAGGTCGCTGAAAGCAGCTATGACCTTTCGCGCTACCAGGTATACAACTGGCTGGCAGCGTCAGTGGAACGCGGCCACATCATCTGTATAGAGGGTATGTATTACTCACCCCTACAGGAGCAATAAGGGTTTAAAGCATCATCACCATCACGCCAATCTTTGAAGTTGGCAGTAAACAGAAAGGAAAGACCATGGACTCAGCAGCGCTAGTGAACAGCTCCCTCAAGGCGGATACCGCCATCATCAATAAGATCTCGAACGACATTCATCCTATCCAGCAATTCCTGGCGATGCATCCAGGCACGGGTAATTATGAGATCGCGCAAAATATCCCCGATATGTCGAGTTGCGATGTGTATAACTGGCTGTTGAAGGCAGTCGAAAACGGCGAACTGGATTACCAATTGGGTAAATACTATCTGGCTGAGTAGTCCCGAAACGTGAGTATTGATAGTCGAGGGCTAGCATGTGCTGGCCCTTTTTCATTTCCTCTACTTTAAATACAGATGCTATTAACGAATGGAGTCCCTCATGAGCCACACCGCCATCAACCAGACATCCACGACAGAAAAAGCCCATGCGAAATCGGTGAAGCAGAAGGACACCATGGCCAACTCCACCGGAAAAACCCCGACCAGCAAGAAGAGCGAGCGCCAGAATCGTGAAATCGAACCTGCCAGACTAAGCAATGTGGATACTGGCAGCTGATGACCGGTTTATAGCAAACACGGACTATATAAGCGATAAGCGCTAGAATCGAGTAATGACTACTTCCAGCCTGCCACGTCCCTCCCTCCTTAGCTGTCTTGCCTTGTCGGCAGTCCTTATGCTGTCGGCCTGCGTCAGCTACCAACCGCTCCATCGCACGCAGAGCGCTAATCTCACCAAGGGCATCTCCAGTACGGATGCTGCCAGGATCATAGGCAGTGCTACCCTGCTGGCGAGCTATACGTTTGAATCCGGCCAGCAGCAATACCGCGCCGATCATTACGACTTGCTGACCGGAACGCGCCAGCAAATGTACACGCACTGCCCATCGCGCCGCAGGGCCTGCTTCCCGGTCATCCAGAATATTCCCATCACCGATGCGTATGTCGTTATCTACCAATCCGCTACGGATAAAGTACTCGCCTGGGGAACGGTGGAGGAGCTGAGCCGGAGCCCCGATAACGCCGTCAGCGACCTGATGCCTGCCCTGAAGGCATCGTATGCGCAACAGGCGAAATAATCGTTTTATGGAAGTTGGAATGGAGCAAAGACAAATGAGCATCTCGACAAAGGCGCTGCTAATAAGGGCGCTGGTTATGATGTGTGTGATCACGTTAGCGGCCTGCGCCAGCCCGCAGATCTACCACCGGCAATTGGTCAGCCTGAATAAGGGCATGACCGAGGCACAAGCCAGCTCAAGCCTGCAACTCACACCGCTTTCCACGCATAGCACTACCGTGGGTGATAAGGCATATACCTTTCAGCGCTATTACCTGAATAACGGGATGAACAGGGATCTCTACCTGCTATGTTTTGAATCCAGCAAAAGCGAGCCGAGCAAATTGAAATACTGGGGATATATCGAGGAGTTTCGGCGCTATCCCGATGCCCGCATCAACCAGGCGCTGGAAAACGTATTGCCGGAGATACGTGCATCAGTGAAATAGCAACCGCTAATCAAACCTTTTATCGATGAAATCGTTCATGGCGTTGCGGTACATGTCTTCCTGCAGCCACAGGCTTTGCAGCGACTGTTTCATTCCCTGAGTAGGCGCTTTGCCTGCGCCAGCAAGATGCAAGCGTATCGTTTCATCCATCACATGCTGATCCCGCAATGCCTTTTCATGCAGCGGCTTCCACTTCTGCTCCAGATCGAGCCATGCCGACAGGTCATTGGCGGCATCCGATCCTACTTCTACAAAATCCTGGTCGTCTACGATAGACATATCGCTCTCCTAAACTAGATAGATTGCTGTCTTAAACAATCAGACGTTCAACGTGCTTTGAGTAAAATGTTTCCAGTTCTGCCTTCTTCTGCGCCGCTTCGTACCACAAGTCGTTGGCGGCAGCCTGCATTTCAACAGGGGGCGATGCGCCATCCCCGTCGAAATGCATCCGCAGAATCACAACGATATCCTTCTGTGCAGTAGCGGCCGCATCCAATGCAGCTTCGTAGTCTGAGAATAATACATTCAGGTGTGCTATCGGCTTTACATCGGATTTCATAGGCGCTTCCTTTCATTATTCTTATTGAATCGTGGTGGTAGTCATCCATTCCTGCATGGCATCTTCACCCGGGCGGTCAACCTGTACACGGCCGTCAGCGGTCGATACCACCCAGCTGATGGGGATGTAATGATGCTGGCCGGAGTTGTCTTTCTTCAGCTTGATATGCTCAGCGCCTTCCATGTGATCCACGGTGGCGAACTGGCCGCCTTGCGAACAGACGACAGGCATTTCTGGCTTAATATCGTTGGTATTGATTTCTGGGGTATTTGTCATGGTCTTCTCCTAAATAATTAGAACCAGCTGGATGTCAGCTTGAGGATTCATGGTACTCAACCGAGGCATGTCACCACAGGGGCAGAGTTCTGACTTTAGCGTAGGACAATCCCGCACTTTCATTCGCATGTATCTCTGCGCACGGCCAGCAATAAGGCGTGGCGGTTAGGACTATTCCTACAATAATCTCAGCGCTTTGGCCCTTATTCGAAATCAGGCTGCTTTAATAAAATCGTCACATCCCCAACCATAAGCAGAAAGAGGCACACCATGATCGGCATCGTTATCCCCACTCATAATAATGACCAGTCCCTGCATGCTTTCCTGCAAAGTGTTGGCGAGACATTCAAGCATCCTGGGCTGGAGGGTGAAGACGTCAAAGCCGTCTTGGTGCTGGATCAATGCACCGACGAATCCTTTTCGATCGCCCTGAATTTCCCCTTCGACATCATCTGCGTAGAGGCAGACGACCATGCCGATGCGAATGAGATAGGCGAACAGCATCTCGTCGCCACAGGTGCACGCTGGGTCGCGTATGCCGAGCCAGGAGAAGTGTTAAGCACCTCATGGCTATTCGATCAATTGACTGCGAACAACAAGGCCGTATGGGCCGCCAACGCGATTGAAGACTGGGCCATGGATGCGGATGATATGGAGGAAGAATTTGAAACTGCGAATACCGGCAAACGCCCATATTCGCAAAATGCAGCGTATGGTCTGGCTTGATCTTTAAGTCACAGACATAAAAAAAGAGGCTACAGATCCGTAGCCTCTTTTTTTATTTGCAGCTGGTTAAGCCTGACTGCTCATCTCAATTCGGGGTGCAAGCCACCATACATGAGCTATACGTATCTTCGCATTTCCACGCCACCTCTGCTCGGTTGTAACAGGCCACGCGGTCGTCAAAACAATCCTTCTTGCACTGTGCCGCCTGCTCAGGGGTCAATGTCACCTTCTTTACCACCGGTTTCGGCGCGGGTGCAGCAGCGCATCCAATCAAGAATAGGCTCAACACCAGGCAAACCATCCCGCTAAATTTGTACATCCGAATTCCTATAAAACACGAACCTGTAATTACTATCTCGTTTACCCAGCGTTAAGATTCAATGCAGCTTCTTCGGGCTATACGCACTCAACGCAGCATCCAGGTCGAACAGGAACCTCACTTCGCTATCGCGCGTGATCAGGTTGCTCACCTTCTTCGCTTTCAGGTACGAGCTATACACCTCGGCGGCAGGCACATTCACCGCATACTCCCGCTCCACGCTGCCATCCGCATTCTTGCTCACCTTCGCCAGGTACTCTTCCGTATCCGGCAGATACACAAGGTAACCCAGTAAGGTCGCCGAATCAGGGATAGCATGATCGGCACGGATATCCTCTTCAGTCGGCACCGCCGTACCAGCCTCGCCACGGCGATTGATCGGCATCCTCGGCAACGCAGGCGCATGGTTGTGCACCCTGGCATGCTCCGCCATAAATGCGGAATACGCCTCCACTGCCTCCTTCTTGCCCAGCACCGCCTGCGTAAAGTCGCCGCACTTATCGCACTTACCGACGAATATCCCATCGATTCCCGGCATATTGCGGCTATCCTGCGCCTTGATATCCGTAATCTCAGCCTGGCAGGTTTCGCACGTCAACGACTTCGGCATGATCGCCTCCAACCGTGCCTGCGCCTGCTCTATCCGCGCCTGTTTATCGCCTCGTTGTTTTGCCTGACCCATCTGAATTCCAATAATTAAAAGTACCCGAATTATGACATGTAAGTGATCATGCTTTACTTTGAAAATGGATACCACGGCCAATGGATTATTAAGCTGAAATTCTAAGCAGTGCTAGTTAATACTTAGATGCGACAAACAATTTTCTTGGTGGCTGTGCGGGGATCGAACCCACGACAAACGGATTAAAAGTCGCTAGTGTTAAACTTCATTACACATCTTTGCATTTCATTTCAACTACTTATCAAATCTTATACTGCTTTAAATATCATTGTTACTCTATAGCGTTGACAGTTTGTTGACAGAAAAAATTGATAGCTTTGAAGTAGGTTAGTTTGGGTAGTTGTAAGAAAAAGCCTGATTGAAGACAGAGGCAGGAAGTTCTAACCTTCAATTTTGGAGATAAAAAATGCATCTTTCAAATCGATTAAATTGCCTGCCTCACATTTTTGATGTTAAAAACCCTATGATTTGGGAAACACCCATTGCCAGAACTGAAGAAGAAAAAGCGAAAGATGACATAAAGTGGATTAATGCTTTTTACAAAAGGCATCAGCGTGCACCGATTTTTGATAGAAACAATATGATCGAATATTCATTATGTGAAAAGCTGCAAAGATTAAGGTTTAACTATGAAGCACTACCTTTCTTGAAGAAATTAGACACATATAAACTATTAGCTAAAAAGCCCTCAAATGCAGTTGGAAAATTTGTAAAGGAATAAAGATTTGATTTCAAGCCGCTTTTACAAATTTCCTTAACCTTTTTTAATCACCGTCTAGTATCTTGTGCTCGTCTTTAGCGACGATATTAGGATATTGGCTCTTGTTATGACGTATCGATTCAAGCTTAATGGCGAGTTCGTATTCATGTGGTTGAGTTCGATTTAACTCAGGTGATCTCCCATTCTCCATAAAAAAACGGTGACTCTATCGAATTCGATGAGTGCCTTTTCTTCGGGCGTTAATTTTTTTATGGCGACTTTCTCTTTCTTTTTAGATGGAGGTCTCGGCTTCCATTGATCAGATAGCGACATATTGTCCTTATAAAAGTTTAGTTTTTAAGACTGGAGACAGTTCTTCAAAGATGCCTTCAGCATGAAGATTGAAAGTTCGACGCTGAGTTACCAATTCCACAAATTCACTTGGACTAATATCAAGAGCTTTTGATAACTGAAACACAGTGTGAAGACTAGGGCCCCTTACTCCCCGCTCCAACATGGAGATAAATGTGCGATCTAAGCCACTTATGAGCGAAAGTTTGCTTTGAGTAATCTTAACCTCCTTCCTAAGCATTATTAGGATTTGGCTAAATGCAGTTTGGGTATGTCTCATATCCATCCAAGGTGGTTTCGTAAGCAAGTGTATTTCACTTATTAAATGGTGTCATCATTTAAGGACCAGGCGGGGCGATATGACACCAATGGTGTCAGCAAGAACCGGCCGGCAGATCTGATCTGACACCAACTTCAAGATCATGGGCTTCATCGCCAGCCCAAACCCGCTAGAGAGTAAATCAATTAAGTGCGCTTCGCGCTTATCTTTGTCGCTGTAACTACAAACCCAAACCAGCATCAATTCCTGCTATTTATTCCACGTCCCCTGCGGGGCTTTCGCGGCATAAACCGCACCCTTCCGGGCTTCGGGATTGACCCTGCTTTAGGTTTACAGCTGGTCTGGCTCTATGCCAGGTGGCGGCACCCTTTCAGGGCTGACACCACCTACCATAGACCAAACGCGAAAGGATCAGATCATGGCAAAGCAGGCAATCGACAAAGCGACAAAGGAAATGCACCTGGTAACCACCTGGGACAGAAAAGAGGATGCATTGAAAAAGGTGGCCGAAGTGATCAAAAAGCTCCAGGGACTGGAGATCGAGTACAACGAGAAGAAAACCGCACTGGCGGACGTGGAAGCCATGGGCTACGACTACGCAGGAACGACCTACAGGGCCGGTAAATACCTGTACTTGGTGTACCCATCGGTAAACGGCCAGGAACGCAGGCGGAAATATATAGGTGCCGATCCAGAGAAGATCACCCAGGCAATGGCAATGCTGAACCGTGGTGTATTGCGGGATAAGCTCAAACGGGAAATCACGAGCCTGGAAAGCCGAGTGCAGTCGGTAGGCTATAACCTAGACAGAGCTTTGCAGGATTGGTGACAGATCAAGCGGACCAGAATCCGGAGTTTGACACCAATGGTGTCAGATCAAGCAGCTCGATCAGATCCTGGTGGCACCAATTAGTTTTGGGATTTATGGTTTGTTAGGTTTGGAGGATATTCAGGGTAAGGTAGGTCGAGCAGGATGGTATCAGCAAGCAGCCTGATTTCCTCGATATGCTCATAAACGAGGCCGGAATCTATTACGCCTAGCATTTCCATTTTCTCTGCTTCTGCTGTCAGCATTTTGCAGTAATCTAAGAGATGCTTGGCGATGAGTGAATTGCGCTTTTGCATATAATATTTATACAAAAATTTTTATTTGGTG
>JAZKEL010000142.1:0-2752 GCA_040387075.1 Pseudomonadota bacterium | reverse complement strand
GCATAGGCGTCGATTTCGCTATTTTCGCTATCCACTTGCTGGGGATATCTTCAGTGCTCGGCTCCATCAACGTCATCGTCACCATCTTCAATATGCGTGCACCCGGCATGACGCTCATGAAGATGCCGATGTTCGCCTGGGGCTGGCTGATCACCGCTTTCCTGCTGATCGCCACCATCCCTGTGCTGGCTGGCGCCGTGACCATGCTGCTGACCGACCGTCATTTCGGCACCCATTTCTTCGATGCAGCCGGCGGCGGCGACCCTATCCTGTTCCAGCACCTTTTCTGGTTCTTCGGCCATCCTGAGGTGTATATCCTGCTGTTGCCGGTATGGGGTTTCATGCCGCAGATCCTTTCTACGTTCTCACGCAAGCCTATGTACGGCTATAAAGCGCAGGTGTATTCGCTGTGGGCGATCGGCGCGCTGTCTGTCGTGGTATGGGCGCACCATTTCTTCACGGTAGGCATGCCGGTGCCGGCCTTGCTCTACTTCATGTACAGTACGATGGCTATCTCGCTGCCACTGGCGGTGCTGTTCTACTGCTGGATCGCTACCATCTGGAAAGGCTCCATGTCATTCGAGACGCCCATGCTGTTCGCGGTGGGCTGGATCATCCTGTTCGGCATCGGCGGGCTGACCGGTTTGGTGCTGGCCGACGTGGCGGCGGATGCGCAATACCACCACAGCTATTTCGTGGTGGCGCATTTCCATTACACGCTGTTTGCAGGCGGCATCATGGGTATTATGGCAGGCGTGTACTACTGGCTGCCGAAGATGACCGGCCATATGTATAACGAGAAGCTGGGCAAACTGCATTTCTGGTTGACCGCCATTTCGTTCAACCTGACCTTCATCCCGCAGTTCTTCCTCGGCCTGGCCGGCATGCCGCGCCGTATTCCCGATTACGCATTGCAGTTTGCGGAATTCAATATGATTTCCTCGATTGCGGCATTCGCCCTTGGCTTGTCGCAATTGCTGTTCGTCTACAACATCGTCAGCTGCGCACGCGGCAAAGGCCAGAAAGCGACCGACCAGGTATGGGAAGGCGCGCAAGGGCTGGAATGGACATTGCCCTCGCCACCGCCTTACCACAGCTTTGCTGAACAGCCGACAGTCAGGTAATAACGAGCAAGGTAATCACTGGCGAGGTAACGGCTGGATAACGGAAGTAATGCAATCCCGGCCTGGTTCTTTTGGACCGGGCCGGATATCAGTAATACCGGTAAACGCCGGCTTAGGAAACGCTGGAACAATGGAAAAGCCTGATCGGCAGGATGTGCAGGAAAAACGCAGCAGGAATTTCAAGCTTGCAGTGATCTTTGGCGTGATTGCAGCTGGCTGGTACGTGTTGGCCATGCTGGTCATCTGGAAACAATAGAGTGGATCCGATAGACCAGGCTGCGCGGCAAAAAGCGAATAGCAAGCTGGGGTTCAAGTTGTTGTGGATAGTGGGGGCGGCCCTGTTGTTCGGGTTTGCACTGGTACCGCTTTACGATGTGCTGTGCAGTGTCACCGGCTTGAATGGCAAGACCAGCAATACCGCAGACCTGGGCAGCACGAAAGTAGACGAATCGCGGCTGGTGACGGTGGAGTTCACCTCGACGGTGATGCCGGGCCTGGGATGGAATTTTCATCCCAAGCAATCCAGCATCAAAGTGCATCCGGGCAAGATCGAAACGGTGTTGTTTGAAGCCAGGAACAATACCAATGAAGTCGTGACAGGGCAGGCCATACCGAGTATCAGCCCTGGCTTGGCTTCACCGTATTTCAAGAAGATCGAGTGTTTTTGTTTTGTCAGGCAGAGCCTGAATGCAGGGGAATCGAAAGACATGCCCCTGCGGTTTTACGTGAGCCCTGACCTGCCTGCGGATGTGCAGGCAATCACGCTGTCGTATGCCTTTTTTAAGGCAGCCGATAAAGGTAAGTCAGCGGGAGTGGCTGAATGAGTGGTTATAGAACGATACATATAATTCAAATAAAGACTTTGAACAGGGAGTGAATAGATGGCGACGCATTCTGAACATCATTATTTCGTACCGAACCCGGTAGCGTATCCGGTCATATTGTCGGCAGGGCTGCTGACGCTGGCATCGGGATTCATATTGAGCATTGCCAAGGACAAAAGCCTGGAGTACCTCCATGCGCCTGGACGGTGGATGATGCTGATAGGCGCGGCCGTTATCATCGCCATGATTTTCCGCTGGATGGGAACCGTCATTTCTGAAAGCCAGATCGGTAAATTCAAGGCCTGGGAAGACAAGTCCTTCCGTATCGGCATGATCACCTTCATCGCCTCGGAAGTCGCGTTCTTCGCGGCATTCTTCGGGGCATTGTTCTTTATGCGGGTGTTGTCGATCCCGGAACTGGCAGGATTCGATCCGCAATTTACGCCGTACAAGGACTTCATCGATGCCTGGCCATCGGCAGGTCCTGGAGGACATGGCATCCTGTATGACGTACCGGCGCAAGTGGGTGCCAAGCTGAATTTTACGCCGATGGGCGCATGGGGCATTCCCGCGATCAACACCTTGTTGCTGTTGTCTTCAGGCGTTACCGTCACCTGGGCGCACTGGGGCTTGCTGAAGAATAACCGCAAGCAGCTGGTCACCGGCTTGTTCATGACCGTGGCACTGGGCATCTCATTCATGGCATTGCAGGCATTCGAATACCACCATGCCTATAGCGAGCTTGGGCTCACGCTGGGTTCAGGGGCTTACGGTGCCACCTTCTTCATGCTGACCGGTTTTCAT
>JAZKEL010000141.1:751-11607 GCA_040387075.1 Pseudomonadota bacterium | reverse complement strand
CGCTTGAGGTCATGTAGCTGGGACAGGAAAGGCGTAATGCCGATACCGCCAGCGATCAGTAAATGCTTGCGCGCCAAACGGTGTAGTGCAAACAGGTTAACCGGGTACGACACTTCAAGCTCTGTGCCGACCTGGACCTGGTCGTGCATGAATACAGAACCGCCACGCGATTGCTCCTGCCGCCTGACGCCTATCTGGTAACTATCCAATTCGTCGGGCGAACTCATCAGCGAATAGGGGTTTCTGTGAATGCGGCCATGGATATTGAGCGACACCACGATATGGCTGCCGCCGGAGAATGCAGGCAGATTGCCGCCATCTGCTCTGGTCAGCACAAACTGCTTTACCAGCGGCGTGACCTGGTTGATGGCACTGACGATGACTTGGATTTTGTTCAGCACGTTCTGGCTCATGGATATACCTCCGCGATCTCCGGCAAGTCGCCCGGATTCTCGGCATCGATCATGAACCCCATGTAAGCACCGAGCTGGCGCGAGAAATGATCGCGTACGAACAACATCTTGCCGCAACCGGCACAGGCAGCAATGTTGTCGGTAGCGTGAGGGGTAATGGCTTTACAGTGCACGCAGTAAACCGGCCTTGCCAGCGTGCCAGCTTGCTCCAGCTGCATTTCCTGGTAACTCAAGCCATGCTCATAGGCCGTTTTTGCTGCCTGCCACATCATATGTTCGCTACCTGCCAAATACAGGCGCAAACCCATATAAGCACTAGACAGTTCAGCGCCTAACACTGCGATCGCATCGTCTACACTGGTGTGGATATGCAGGCTCTCCACCTGCATCACCTTGATAATGGCCTGCGCATAATGTCGGTCTTCATCCGTCACTACATAATGCACACTCACGGGTTGCGCAGGTGGCCGTTCCTGATACATCCTGATCACAGCCAACCCGCCAGCGCCTTCTGCCAGGACAATATGACGCGTTGCATTCTTTACCCAGGACAGATTGCTATAAGCAGGTTTAGTCTTGATCCAGTAACCGTATTCCATTCAATATTCCAGGTAGATTAGGGTAATAACTTCTCAGGATGTGTCCGCAACCGCATCGGGTCATAGAACGGGGTCGGCGTTACCCTGCCAGCATAGCTTTTCCCATCACTCTTGATTTCAAGCACGGTACCAGCCACAGCCGTTTCTTTGGTCAGGTGCACCAGCGCGAGTGACAGCATGAGGTATTCGCTGAAGATGGCACTGGTGATCACGCCGACTTCCTTGCCATCCTGGTATATCTTGTCGCCTGCAGCAGGCGCTTTGCCCGGCATCGTGACGACCATGCCCGCCTGCTTGAAGCGCTCTTTACCGCGTGAAGCCAATACTGCCTGCTTGCCGATGTAATCGCCCACCTTGTCGACATCCACACCCCAACCCATATTGATTTCCCAAGGGGTGGTATCGCCTTCGAGCATCTCGAATGGGTAAAACAGCAGGGCGGCTTCCATGCGCGTGACTTCCAGCGCGTGCCAGGAGCCAGGAATCACGCCGAATGACTTGCCTGCTTCCAGCACCTTGTCCCAGATCAGCACTGCATCCTTGGCCTTGCAGTAAATCTCGTAACCCTGTTCACCAGAGTAACCACCGCGAGCGATAAATGCATCGCAACCAAAAATGGTGGTTTTAACGTGCTTGAAATAGGGCAAGTCTGCCAGCTTGAAGTCGACATGCGGTGCCAGCACCTCAAGCGACTTCGGCCCTTGCAGGGAAAGCACATGTGCATCCAGGTCCGGCTCAACCTTGACGTTTTTGCCTGCGGCCAGTTTGGCAAGGTGCTCTGGTGTCTTGCCGCTTCCATGCGACAACCTGAATACATCCGGGGCATCGCGTATCACCATGATGTCATCGCAGATGGCGCCATTTTCATCGACTTCCGCTGATAAGCGCGCAGTGCCGGGCTTGAGCTTGGTGATGTCGATACAGACCAATTGATCCAGCACGCTTTCGGCATCCGGCCCGGTGACATCGACGCTATTCAGTGCAGACACATCATATAAGCCAGCGGTTTGACGGGTGGCAATGACTTCATCCAGCAGCTTGGTGCTGTAATCCCAGGGCAGCGGCATTTCGTTCCAGCTTGTTGCAGTAAGGTCGGCACCGAGCGCCAGATGTCTTTCGTTGAGGATAGAATTTCTACTCATATATCTTCCTTTTCTTTCTTTTAATCAATGCTTAAGCAGCCAGACTATTAAGCTGCAAGGCTATGGAAATACCAGACCACGGCAACACCTGCGACCAGCGTTATATAAGGCAATACACCAGCCTTGTTAGCCACCCCATCTTCCAGGTGCATGTCCTCAATCATCGATTTAGGAAACACGCCTTTATCCTGGATAAAATGGCGGTAGACGAATACCGGAATAATCAGCGCGACGAATATCAATGCGGCTTTCAGCGTACCCGCACCCCAGATATCAGCGCCCAGGCCCATCAGTGCCAGGTTGACGAAACTCAGCACCACGCCTATGCCCAGCAACCAGTTCGGTGCCTTGAATGGACGATCCCAGGTCGGGCGGTCTATACGATGGATCCAGCCTGAGTTCAGGTTGAGGAAGTTAAAGATGATGTAACCGACATTGGAGGCTGCCAGTACGAACACATAGTCCGACATCATCAGCAGTAACAGGTTAAATACCAGGTCTGTCCACATCGCACGGGTCGGGGCACCGTGTTCATTGACGTGCGAAAGGTAACGCGGAAACCAGCCATCGACGGAGGCTTGATACAGCGTGCGAGATGAGCCAGCCATCGCAGTCATGATAGAGAGCATCAGCGCCAGAATCAGCATGATGACCAGCAGATGCTCAATGATGACGCCGCCGCCCAGCATGCCCGACATGGCTTTTGCCACGCCCATGCCGCTATAGATTTCTGCTGCCAGCATGCCGTCATATACTGCTGGCGAAGTCACTGTCCCGGTAGCATCCACAACTTCTGGTGTCACCAGTTGACCCAAGCCCATGTGGCCCTGAAACGCTAGCGGCACAATGGTGAAAATAAATACACAGAGCAAGCCGGAGTAAAGAATGGCCTTGAAGGTATCGGTTTTGGGGTTCTTGAACTCGCGGGTGTAACAGACAGCAGTTTCAAATCCGTAGGTGGACCAGGCGGCAATAAACAGGCCGCCTGCCATCAATGTCCAACCCGACAGATCCCATGCGCCATCGATCACATTGCCTGCTGCATCATGCGCCAAGGGTGCCAGCGGCAGGAAATTAGTGCTGGGAGCATCGCCGGTAATCAGCGGCACCAGGCCAATCAAGGCCAATGGCAATAATGCTGTAATGCCAAGAATCAACGTAGTTTTGGCCGAGCGCAATATGCCGCCATGCTGGATGGCGAATACGCCTAACATGACAACTGCGCCGACGATAAAGGTAGAGTTGATGCGTAGCGACAGGCCATCCTTGATACCACTCAGATCAAGCAGGGTGATCTGCCAGGTATTGATGGCAGCATCCGGCGCAAATAGTGCGCTCAGGATATACCCGCCTGCCAGGCCGGAACCGATAGCCAGTACTGGCGACCATGCAAACCAGTTACACCACACAGAGACCGGCGCGATGTATTTGCTGTAACGTACCCAGGCCACCGCGCCATATACCGAAGCGCCACCGGATTTATGCGGGAACAGGCCCGCGATTTCGGCATAGGTAAATGCCTGCAGAAAGCCGAAGGTAATAGACACCATCCATACCAGCCAGGAGGGTTTACCTACGGTGGCGGCAATCGCGCCAATGGAAAAAAGTACCAGTGCTGGCACGCCACTGGCTACCCAGAAGGCGCCTTGCCAGCCTATCTTGCGATGCAATGTTGCCTGTCTTTCTCCTACATAATCAATATTTTCGCTGATCGCCACTGTGATTCCCCTTAGCACCTGTCTAAAATTTAAGTACGCATCCGACTCAATGAATATTGAGAAGGCAGGTATAGCAATATCTTTTACAAGATGTGCTATTTCACTCAAATTCGACTGGATAAACAATCGCTCTTAGGGCTTAGCAGGCTTACTACTAAAGTAGTAGTCGTTTTGCTAGGGGATAAAGCGCTATGTATTCACACAGATCGATGCCAATAAAAAAGCAGCCCTAAGGCTGCTTTTTACAATTCCCTGTCTGGAAATTATTCAGGCATCAACGAACTAGATTTCGCCCCAGCTTTCTTCCCACATGCAGTGCTTGATCTTGTGGCGGTTGGCTATCAGTTCATCAATGGTGGGTTCGTCGTTCAGGGCGCGCTTGATGGCCAGCTTGGTCGCGTCGTAGTTATTCTTGTACATATCGGCCTTATCCAGCGTGCCTTCCTTGGCCAATGCTGCACAGCCCGGGTCTATCCAAACCAGGCTAACGATACAGAGGTCATTGACTTGGTCTTTCGGGATGATGCCTTCGATCACGCAATCCAGGATGGCATCGGCAGTCGCTGCCTGCACCACGCCACCGAACAGTTCGATGTTGATGGAGTCTTTCAGGGTCACTTTCGGCACCATCATGGTGGCAGGACGTACCAGCTGGTTGATATCGCGCACGGCGAACATGGCGGTGTGCCCTTTGCTTTGCGCCATCATGTTGGCGAATGCGGTACCGACCGGGCCATCAACGGCGCCGATCAGGATTTCCGGCATGGCCGCAGTGACGTCTTTTCCTTCGGTAAAAATAGTGGCTTCGCCAGCTTTGAAAATGATTTTGGACATGGAGCTTCCTTAATGAAGTGAGTAAAAGTAGTAATGACGCGACAGCGGATTTTCAGCCTGTGATTTTAAAGGATTGCCTCGCTTACAAGCAATAAATCTGAGCAGGCGGCCGCTTGTTATGCTGGCTGATGATTAACCGAGGTATCTAATCCATCGTCCAGGCCATCCAGGTACAGGCACATGTCACGATGCGGTATGCCGGCATCCATATAAGCGTTGCCGGTCAGCACAAAGCCGGCTTTGAAGTAAAAGCCAATGGCCTGCTCCTGGGAGGAGATATTAATATGTGGCCAGTTGGCGGCAGCGGCATATTCCAGGCCGGCTTGCAGCAATGCCATGCCGATCCCCTGGCCGCGATAGTCGGCCAGTACCGCCATGCGGCCGAGCTTGTATCCTTCATCCGGCAACAGCCTGGCGCAGCCGATGGCATTGGCCCCCAGATCCCAGGCCAGGATATGCACGGCGGATTCATCCATGCCATCCCATTCCAGTGCTTCCGGCACTTGCTGTTCCTCGATGAATACGCTGCGACGCAGCTGGGACAGGACAGCGGCATCTCTCTGCCAGGTGGTTTGGACAATGCTGTACATGCTATTGATTCGTTGCCTGGTCGATTTGCTGTTGCTGTTTAATGGCCTGCTCGTTCATGGTGGTTTCCACTGCCTTGGCTTTATCCAGCGCAGCACGCTGGCTACCAGCGATCTTCGGAGTTTTGTCCGGGCTGCCATCGGGAGTGCATGCGCTCAAGGCGGTCGCGGCCAGCAGTATTGCAGTAATTAAAAGACATTTCATGGTCGACTCCTTGTCTTGCAGCTATTGCGGCGGATAGAGGTTACGGGCATCATGCCTGCTTCGCGTAAAACGCATTGTTATCGTGTTTCGAAGATAAGGCAAATTATGAACAAGATTCTCGGAGTAGTTGGGCGTGTACTGTTAGCGCAGATTTTTTTATTGCAGGTCATTTTCCTGATCTACGGCTTCATGAACAGCCCGACAGGCTACCAGGACTACCAGGCAGGCCTTGGTCACCAGGGATTGCCCGGCGTATTTGCGCCGCTCATCATCCTGATCCAGCTGGTCGGCGGTGCATTGCTGCTGGTTGGCTATAAAACCAGGGCGGCTGCACTCTTCATGGCGATATACGCTATTTTCATCACCTTCACGTTGGCGTCGTCGCCCCTGCAATACCTGGCCATCGTCGGCGGATTGATCATACTGGCCAATAACCCGCGCACTGCTTTCAGCGTGGATGCACTCGGCAATAAATAGCAGGTCTGCGTACTAAGAAAAGAATACCTTCGATAAAGAGTACATTTGAAAAAGGGTGCATTTGCACCCTTTTCATTGCCTGCTAATGCTCTGTATTATCAAGGCTCGGCCAGCGCAGTCTTGAGGTTTTTAGGCAGCTGGAATACCACATTCTCGATCACGCCTTGCAATTCAATTACCTCTGCGCCGCTTAAGGATTGCAGCTTGGCGATCACTTCCTTGACCAGCACTTCCGGCGCAGAAGCGCCTGCCGATACGCCGATACGCTGTTTGCCAACCACCCACGCCGGATCCAGGTAGCTGGCATTGTCGACCATATAGGATTCTACGCCCTGGTTCTGCGCGACTTCACGCAGGCGGTTGGAGTTCGAGCTATTCGGCGAGCCGACCACAATCACCAGGTCGCAATCTTTTGCCATGATCTTCACCGCGTCCTGGCGGTTCTGCGTGGCGTAGCAGATGGAATCGCTTTTGGGCGGGCTGATCTCGGGGAATTTGGTTTTAAGCGCCGCCACGATGGCCGCTGCATCGTCGATGGACAGCGTGGTTTGCGTCACGTAGGCCAATTTGGAGGGGTCGCTTACCACCAGCGTGGCAACGTCATCCGGCGATTCCACCAGGAACATGCCGCCTTCCGACTGGCCCATGGTGCCCTCGACTTCCGGATGCCCCTTGTGGCCTATCATGACGATTTCCTTGCCAGCCGCACGCATCCTGGCCACTTCGATGTGCACCTTGGTCACCAGCGGGCAGGTGGCATCGAATACCCGCAGGCCACGGGATTCGGCTTCTATGCGGATATCCTTGGACACGCCATGCGCACTGAAAATGACGGTATTGCCGGCGGGCACTTCGTCCAGGTCTTCAATGAAAATGGCACCTTTGCGCTTTAATTCATCGACTACGAACTTATTGTGCACCACCTCGTGACGTACGTAGATGGGCGAGCCGAACTTCTCGAGCGCCTGCTCGACGATGATGATGGCACGGTCGACACCGGCACAGAAGCCGCGCGGGTTAGCCAGTAAGATATCCATAATGTTCTCTCGATTAATACCGTGGAACGGTATTTAATTTCCCAGCCAGTGGGCGAATGTAAGCAGCAGTACCAGTCCTACCATCAGTATCAGTACGCGCCATACCAGGCCCACTGCACTTTTCAGGTAGTCGGCATCGGCTTCGTCACCGAGTCCAAGTTCAGGGCGGTATTGCAGTATGCCACGATAGGGCAACGGATCGCCCAGCCTCACCCCCAAGGCACCTGCCCCGCTGGCGAGGATGATGCCGAGGCTGGCATTCGGCCACAAAGAGGCCTGCGTACGCCAGCAGTAGGCTGCATCTTCGAAATCGCCGACGACGGCAAAGCAGCCCGCTGTGATGCGCGTCGGCAGCCAGTCTATCCATTCGAACACCTGCCTGGAAAACTGGCTGAACTGATTTTGCGGGTGGTTGTGCAGATGACTAGTATGGCTATCCGCACTCGACCATTCCAGGCTGATTAGGTGGGACAAGCGATATAGCAGGGCGCCGGCCGGGCCGAGCAGCACAAACCAGAGTATGGGGGCAAACAGTCCATGATGGGCACGGGCAAGGATGGTCTCTATGCTGGTGCAGGCGATCTGGGCGGTGGTGTAATGTGCAGATTCCTGGCCATCCCATTCCGTCAGCAACTGCCTGGCGGAATCGATGTTATGGTCCTTGATGGCAGCTGCGATCTGCTCGGCACGCTGGCCGAAATTGCTGAAGCGCAGGGTCAGGTAAAGCACCAATACCCCGAATAGGATGCCGATCAGGCTGTTGATACGCAGCAGGGTGAAATAGATGGCACCGATGGCGACGACCGGCACCAGCACGCCCAGCACCCAGGCAAGTATGCCCTGCACACGTTTCCCACCATTGAAATTACGATTCAGCAAACGCGCATATGGCATAAAGGAATGGTATAGCCAGTCGCGCTTTGCCAGCGGGCGATAATAGGTCAGCGCTAAAGCGCCTATGAGGGCGAGTACGTTTATGGCGCCACCTTTGTCAGGTTGTTGGTATTTAATGGCATTTCGACACTCAATATACTTTTATCAAACAGTTCTACCGTAGGCAATTGCAGGCTCATATGGTTCGCCTGGGAAAATGCCAGCAGTGCAGAATAGGTCTTGCCGTAGGCCAATAACGGGTGCGCCTTGATCTCTGCCAGCGCTACTTTTCTTACCGGTATCACATCGACCAACAAGGGCGCTTTCGGCTCCGCGCTGGCGTCGATGATAAAGCCGGTGCGCGCATTCAGTTTCTCATAAGGCGTGGTGCGCGGGTCGGAAAGCACCACGGTGATCTGCACGCCGGCGCTGATGTTCTGCTTGCCCAATTCGAACAGCACCTCTTTTTGCTTGGACGGAAGCTTGGAATACGGGCCTTGCGCATCCAGGTACACATAGCGGTAATTCCCACGCTCGGTCACCTGCACAGAGGCGCTTGAGAACAAGCCCCACCACCACAGCATTGCAGTGATGGGCAGTAGGAAGACGATCAGGAAATAAGGTAATTGTTTTTTCACGCAAGATTTTCAATGCACGCTATGTCGCCGGGAATGTCAGGCGACGGAATATACGGAATATAATCTGCTAAAAGATACCATAATGACGCCGGCCTTGCACTGATTCAGTGAGCGCTTAACTTGCTATAATCTAGCTTCGAGGAGCGGCTCCAATCAAGCCTGCGATCACCACTATAAAAATGCCCATGAAAAATACCGCCACCTTACTAATTACCTGCCCCGACCGTAAAGGCCTGGTCGCCGCCATTGCCGATTTTCTCTACCAGCATGATGCCAATATCCTGCATGCCGACCAGCACCAGGATGCCGAAAATAACCTGTTCCTGATGCGGGTGGAGTGGGACCTCACCGGATCGGCGATCAACGCGGATAATTTTTCAACGAACTTTGCGCCGATTGCCGAGCGCTTCGACATGCACTGGCAACTGAAGCTCACGCAAAAACAGTCGCGCATGGCCATTATGGTGTCGCAATATGACCACTGCCTTGCAGATTTATTGCATCGCCACCAAAGCGGCGAACTGGCTTGCGAGATACCGTTGATCATCAGCAACCATAAGGATACGCAAAGGCTGGCCGAGTTTTACGGTATACCGTTCCACTATGTGGCTGTGACAAAGGAAACCAAGGCGGAAGCGGAAGCCAGGCAATTCGCGTTATTCGAGGAATATGACATCGATTTCATCGTGCTGGCGCGCTATATGCAGATCCTGTCACCGGAATTTGTAAAACGGTATCCGCAACGCATCATCAATATCCACCATTCCTTCCTGCCGGCATTCATCGGTGCGCGCCCTTACCACCGTGCATTCGAGCGTGGCGTCAAACTGATCGGGGCGACCAGTCATTATGTGACTGAGGTGCTGGATGAAGGCCCGATCATCGAGCAGGATATCGACCGGATTTCACATCGCGACCAGGTGGAAGACCTGATCCAGAAAGGCCGCGATCTTGAGCGTATCGTACTATCGCGTGCGGTACGCTGGCATGTGGAAAACAGGATATTGCTCTACGCTAACAAGACGGTAATCTACGACTGATTCTGCCGCAGTGATGGCAGCAAATCACTGTTTCAATACCGGTTAGTCGCCCAGTACTTTTTCCAGCGCAAATAACTCAGCGATGGTTTCACGCCGGCGTATCAGGTGGCACTTATCCCCGTCCACCATCACTTCAGCGGCGCGCGGACGCGTATTGTAATTCGAGCTCATGCTCATGCCATAAGCTCCTGCCGACATGATCGCCAGCAAGTCGCCCTCTTCAAGCGCCAGCATGCGGTCATGACCCAGGAAATCACCGCTTTCGCATACCGGGCCGACTATCTCGTAATTCAGGGCTTCACCCTGCCTGGTCTTCACAGCCAGTATTTCATGATATGCATCGTACAAGGCCGGGCGCATGAGATCGTTCATGGCCGCATCTACGATGGCGAAATTTTTCGATTCGGTATGCTTGAGGTATTCAACTTTGGTCAGCAGAACGCCGGCATTGCCCACTAAGGCACGGCCAGGCTCGAATACCAGCTTCACATTGCGCCCTTCCACCTTTTTCAGCACTGCCGCAGCATACACCGAGAAATCAGGCGGTGTTTCATCGGAATAACAAATGCCGATACCGCCGCCCACGTCGATATGCTGGATATGGATACCGGCCACTTCCAGTTGATCCACCAGCGCCAGGACACGGTCCATAGCATCGAGAAATGGCGATAACTCAGTCAGCTGCGAGCCTATGTGGCAATCCACGCCATGCACCGCTATATTCGGCATATCCGATGCGCGCTGGTAAAGAGCGAATGCATCTTCGTATGCCACACCGAATTTATTGTTCTTCAGTCCTGTTGAGATATAAGGATGCGTCTTAGCATCGACATTGGGGTTAACGCGCAAGGAAACCGGAGCAACCTTGCCCATCTCCCCCGCCACTGCATTTAAACGTTCCAGCTCTGCCGCAGATTCGACATTGAAGCAAAAAATACCTGCACCAAGGGCCGCCCGCATTTCATCCGCCGTTTTACCCACACCCGAAAACACAATCTTGGAAGGGTCGCCGCCGGCTGCTAATACGCGCGCAAGCTCACCGCCAGAAACGATGTCGAAACCTGCACCCATGCCGGCAAAAAGATTAAGGATAGCCAGACTGGGGTTGGCTTTTACCGCGAAACAGACTAAATGATCGACCTTCGAGAATCCTGCGGAAAATTGACTGAAGGCTGTATTGAGTGCGGATTTTGAATATACATAACAAGGCGTATCATATTCTTGTGCGATTCGCAGTAAGCCAGTGCTTTCGCAGTGCAGTTCGTTGGTTTTTAAACTAAAAGAATTCACGTT
>JAZKEL010000141.1:0-741 GCA_040387075.1 Pseudomonadota bacterium | reverse complement strand
CACGTTTCAACTTAACTTTAAAAATTATTTTGCAGGGTTTTGCGGGTATTGCTTTTCAGGAATGTATAACGGACCTTTAATGCCGCATGCGCTAAGCATAACTATTGTTAATAAGCCGATAAGGAGGATACGCATGCGATTATGCAACCATGTTGTTTTTGATCATTGATATTTTATCATTGATGCTAAATCTACAGGGGCTTACCGTTCAAGGCAAAGAATTGGCCGATTGTCGGTTATTGCTCGACTCACCCAGATGCGGGATGCATCATACGATAACCTTAAAAGGAATGATTATGAGTTATAAATTTGAATATAAAATCCTTGGCCTAAAGGGGTTTACCCTGGTGGAGCTGATGATTGTAGTCGCTATAATCGGCATACTTGCTGCCATAGCGATGCCCTCTTATCAAGATTATGTCACACGCTCTAGAATTGCAGATGCTACTTCTGGACTAGCAAATAAACGTGTTCAGATGGAGCAATATTTTCAGGATAATCGTACTTATGCTGGCTCAGATGCAGGTGGAATGCCATGTAACAATGACACAACAACGAGTAGGAATTTTGATTTTAGTTGTTCCGGTATTGATCCGCTTAATTACACAATTAGTGCTGTTGGTAAGGCACAGATGGCAGGTTTCACTTTTACAGTAAATCAAAACAATAGGAGGGCTACTACCAATGCGCCCAGTGGCTGGAGCACCCAGACCGACTGCTGGATAAGTAGTAAAGGCGCTT
>JAZKEL010000140.1:2704-4958 GCA_040387075.1 Pseudomonadota bacterium | reverse complement strand
CCGGCGCTTTGGCAACGGCCTCTTTTTCCGCGGGGGGAGGGAGGATATGTGCCTGCAAAGTCGAAGCCTGTGAACCCGATGCGGCAATTGAACCAGGATTCGCCGAGCCCAAGCCAGTTGTGCTTATGTTAGATGAACCGGTGTTGAAGTTCTCGGAGGATGGCGGTGTCCACGCGGTAGGGATAGTAAGCGTAAAGGTACTGCCTTTGCCTGCGGTGCTTTCTAGCGAGATCGTCCCGCCCAGCAGTCTTGCCAGGTCGCGCGAGATGGAGAGTCCCAGCCCGCTGCCGCCGTAACGTCGGCTGATCGTGCCATCCGCCTGGCGGAACGCATCGAATATGGTTTCCTGGTGCTCTGCGTTGATACCGATACCGGTATCCTGCACGGTAAAACTGACGGATCCGGTCGATTTTTGCGATAGCGATAGCCTGATGGTGCCCGACTCGGTGAACTTGATGGCATTGGACAGCAGGTTTTTAAGGATCTGCTCCAATCGCTGCCGGTCCGTGACGATGGAAGCCGGCAGGCCGGCTGCCATCTCTACCGTAAACGCCAGTTTTTTCTGGTCCGCCAGCGGGGTGAATGTCTGCTTGAGCGATTCGGTCAAGCGGTTAAGCGGTAATTGGTCCGGCGAAAAATCCAGCTTGCCGGCTTCTATCTTGGAGATGTCCAGGATGTCGTTGATCAAGGTCAGCAAGTCGTTACCGGCGGAGTAAATGGTCTCGGCAAATTTCACCTGTTCTTCGGTAAGGTTGCCGCTGCTATTCTCCGACAGCATCTTCGCCAGTATCAGCGAGCTGTTTAGCGGCGTGCGCAGTTCATGCGACATATTGGCCAGGAACTCCGATTTGTACTGGCTTGCACGCTCCAGGTCCTGCGCGCGCGACCTCAATTCTTCCTGTATGTCGCGCAACGCGGCATTGCGCTGGTCGAGTGCCATGGCCTGGTCGGCCAGTTGCTCGTTGGTCTGTTCCAGCTCCGCACGCTGGTTCTCCAGGTTGGCTTGCGATTCTTCCAGCACGCGCGATTGTTCGTCGAGTTCTTCGTTGGCGGTGCGCAATTCCTCTTGTTGCACCTGCAGCTCTTCATTCAACTGCTGCGTCTCCGACAGCACATCGGCCAGGCGTTGCCGCGACAGGGTGGTCTCTATCGCTGTACCCATATTGCCGGCGATCAGGTCGAGCAGTTCAAGATCCATGGGCGTGACGCTGCGGATGAAACCGAGCTCCACCACCCCGTTTATCTTGCCGTCATTATCCAGCGGCACGATGACCAGGTTCTTGGGCGGTGTACTGCCCAGTGCCGAATTCACCTTGATGTAATTATCCGGCAGGTCCTGCAGGTGGATCACCCTGCCTTCTATTGCCACCTGGCCGACCAGCCCTTCGCCATCGGTGACGGTGTCGCCTTTACGCTCACTTTCCTTGTCGTAGCCATACGCGGCAAAACGGTGCAGGGTGCCGTCATCCTGGCGTATATACAATGCACCGACCACTGCGCCCAGGTAGCGTGCCAGGAAATCCAGTGCTGCCCGTCCCAGCGCCGGCAGGGCGAGCTGGCCGACGCCCATCTCTGCCAGTTCCGCCTGCCCTGTCCTCAGCCAGCCCTGCTGCTCCAGCGTGTCTGCATATTGCTGGTGTTTTTCCAGTGCGCCGTTGTAGCTACCGGACAAGCGTAATAACTCACGCCGGCCGTAAAAGCCGATAAGCAAGCTGAGGCCGACAATGAACAACAGGTAAAACGCCAGGGAAAAGATGGTGGTGTTCCTGGAAGAATCCACACGCTCCTTGCGCAGGCGCTGCTCGATATCGACAAAGGCATTCAGCTCGTTGCGGATCTCGTCGAACTGTACTTTTCCCTTGCCGGAAATGAACTCGGCATAGTAATCCTGGTTTTTACGCCGTTGCTCGATCATTGTTTCGGCAAAGGTTATCCACGCCTTGATCTCGGATTGTATGCGGTGCAGGCGCTCGACTTGTGCAGGGTTGTCTGCCACCAGTTCGGACAGGTTGTCGATATTGGCGCTGATCTTGGGTTTGGCCAGGGTATACGGCGTCATGAAGGCATCGTTGCCGGTCAGCAGGAAGCCGCGTAAACCGCTCTGCATATCGACCGCCAGTTTGGTGATCTCGGTGGCATTGCTGATCACCTGCACCGTATGCTCCACCCAGTTCATCGACGCGAGCAGGTTCAGGATCAATGCCAGGAACAGGATGGCGCTGGCCACGCCGGTGGCGATAGGCAGGACGATATT
>JAZKEL010000140.1:0-2694 GCA_040387075.1 Pseudomonadota bacterium | reverse complement strand
GCACCTGCTTGAAACTAACCTGGTCCACTACTTTGTTTGGCGCACTATTCATAAGTCACTCTACATACCCGGAAACATAACCAGAAACGGCGCTATGCGAAGCGCGGGGAGAAATTCAAGAAGAGTAGAAGGCTACCAAAAAAACACCGGTTCAAGGCAATTTTTTTGCTTAAAAATTGTGCGCCAAATCTTACGTGATTATCAGCATTTTCAACATGGTTAAGAAAATGGCGGCGTGACAATATGCATCACCAACCCACTACTACCAATCACTAGGAGATGAATAAATGACTACCCAGACCAAAACTGCCAAAAAACCAGCTGAGCCTAAACCAGGAGTACTGAAACCAGGAGTACTGGCAGGCAAAGCCGCCCTAAGTAAAAAGCATGATGCGATCAACCAGCTGGTGGCCGATCATGCCAAGGTGAAAAAGCTGTTCAAGCAATTCGAGAAACTGGCAGACAAGGACGATATTGCCGGCAAGACATTAATCGCCAACCAGATCTGTGTCGAGCTGACGGTGCATGCCCTGGCCGAAGAGGAAGTGTTCTACACGGCTGCGCGTAAAGAGATACACGACGATGATTTGCTGAATGAAGCCAATATCGAACACGATAGTGCCAAGGACCTGATCGCACAGATCCAGGCCATGAACCCGGAAGACCCGATGTACGATGCTCGCGTCACCGTGCTGGGCGAGTACATCGAGCATCACGTGGAAGAGGAAGAAACGGAGATGTTCCCCAAGGTGAGGAAGACCAAGCTGGACCTGGCCGAGTTGGATGTTGAACTTACTGCGCGTAAGCAGGCTTTAATGGCCGGCATGGTGGCCAGCGATGGGGCGATTAATGTGGCCGCGCTCAAAACCGCTACCCAGAAGGCACTGGCAACCAAGCACTAAGTTGGATTGCGAATACGAGGACGGCCGGCATATTTGCCGGCCGTTTTTTTGTATTGACGAGTTATATCGGCGAGATGTGGCGCCAGGCTGTAAATGAGTCCATCATGCAGAGGCTAGCCTTAATGCTGCATCCTGCAGCAACGGGAAAGCGGAACACAATGCGGAGTGCCATCATGGGTAAAGAACAGAAGAGCAACAAGATGGAAAAGAAACAACCTGCCAAGACTGCCAAAGAGAAAAAAGCCGCCAAAAAAATCAAGGATGAGCCCAAGCCCTTCGTGCATGGCGGCCATTAAGCTGTATCAATGCATTTTTACCCAGCCGCATTTTGCGGCTTTTTTATTGGCTAGGCAGCCTCAATCTGGCTGGGCATGGGTGCGAGCGTACGAATCAGCATAATGCTCATGTCACTGAATTCGCGGTCTATGCACTCTTTCAGCGTGCCGTTCCACTCGGCTTCATCGCGCGTCAAGTTCTCCCATACTTCTGTAGGATGCTCGGGCGATATGCCGTTTTCCAGCAGGTAGGCAGCAATGTGCCGAGGCATGAATGAACGTGCAGCGTCCCATGGGCAGGGGATGACGATGGCATTGCGCGCATCTTCCAGCACATGCACCAGGTGGCGCTTGAATGGCGTAAGGTCGCCGCGGCGATGGAAGGTGATGAAGGTGGTCTCGTCAAAGCAGACTTTGGCGCGCGATGCCAGTATCTGCGCAGAGGAGATGCCCGGCAGGCTTTCCACCGGATGGCCGCAGGCACGCTCGACCCGTTCCAGGTACTGGAATCCGCTGAAATGGATGTCGCCCATGAACACGACCACGCAGCGTTTGCCGGCATGGTGGGCGGCGGCCACAGCAGCCAGTTGTTCTACTTGGTCACGGTAATTCATGGTGATCACTTCTGCCGTGTCGGGGATCAGGCTTTCAATGACATTCACCACCGCATTGAATCCGGCGACTACATCCGCAGAGCGTAATTCTTCCGCACCGCGCTGTGTCAGGTAGCCGATATCGCCGGGCCCGGCACCTATGCAAATGATCATTTCTATATCCCGCCTGAAAAGGGCTTAGATAATACCTTACCTGGACTATACGTTCCGATAGCGGGTGGATTAATCGCTGAATTAAATAGCGGTTCTGCGCTCATAAGTATGATTGCTTAAGCTTTATGCAATGAATGCCGATGTAGTAGTGACAATACTGCATATTCATCAGGAGCGCGGAATGACTATTTACCAGGTAGTAGACGAGCAGAATAACCCGGTGTGTGAGTATCTATATCGCGATAAAGCTGTGCACAGTGCCGAGGATATGACGGTCTGGTTTTCCGACCACTATTACCATGTGGAAGAAATGATTGTCGAAGAAATTTAACTGTAAGCGTTCGGAAGCGGAGAAGTTGGTAATGTCGGTAAGTAACCGGCAATAAAAAAGCTGGAATGGAGCAAGTCCATTCCAGCTTGTGGTCGGACGTAAAGCTTATGCCGAACGTTTACGGCGTGCAACAAAGCCCATGAGCCCCAGTCCTGCCAGCAGCATGGCATAGGTTTCCGGTTCAGGAACCGCAGTGATCACGATCATGTCCTGTGCAGTCGCCGAGTAGGCATAGCTCAGGCGGTAACCGCCGGTAGCCGTCCATGTGCTTAGCTTGCTGATGAAGTCTTTCGCCATGGCGTCCGCAGTGGGGTTGCTTGCCCAGCCACCAGGCAGTGAAATACTGCCCGTGGACAGGTCAAATGTACCGCTGGTTTCTTCCGCGATTTCCCATACCGCCAACTGGAATGCCAGGCCAA
>JAZKEL010000139.1:0-6285 GCA_040387075.1 Pseudomonadota bacterium | reverse complement strand
GGGGCAAGAGGACCTGTACCAGGTGAATGGCCTGGTCAACCTGGTGCGGCTGATGGCGATCCCCGACCTGGTGGACCGCCCGGAGCTTAAATTCCCGCGTTACAAGCCCAGCACGCCCAGGGAACTGCAAAAGGAAACGGATATCTTCAAGGCCATCCGCAAGCAAGATATCCTGCTGCACCATCCGTTCCAGTCCTTCAACCCGGTCATCGACTTTATCCACCAGGCGTCGGAAGACCCGAATGTGCTGGCGATCAAGCAGACCTTCTACCGCACCAGTGCCGATTCCACGCTGATGAAATCGCTGATCGAAGCCGCCCGCCGCGGCAAGGAAGTCACTGTGGTGGTCGAGCTGTTCGCCCGCTTCGACGAAGAAGCCAACAGCAACTGGGCCAAATTATTGGAAGATGCCGGCGCGCACGTTGTATACGGCGTGGTGGGCCACAAGACCCACGCCAAGATGGCGTTAGTGGTGCGTCGCGAAGAAGATCGCCTGCGCCGCTATGTGCACCTTTCCACCGGCAACTACCACCAGCGTACGGCGCGGCTGTATACCGATTTCGGCATGCTGACCTGCGCCGACGAGATCTGCGAAGACGTCAACGACGTATTCGCCCAGCTCACCGGCCTGGGCAAAGCCAGCAAGCTCAAGCACCTGTGGCAGTCGCCATTCACCTTGCACAGCAACCTGATCAAGGCCATCCACAAGGAAATGGAGATCGCCAAATCCGGCAAGAAAGCGCGCATTATCGCCAAGATGAACGCACTGCTAGATGCGGACATCATCCGCGCCCTGTATGACGCTTCCAGCGCCGGCGTGCAGATCGATCTTATCGTGCGCGGCGTCTGCGCGCTCAAGCCCGGCATCCCCGGCGTTTCGGAGAATATCCGCGTGCTGTCCATCGTGGGCCGCTTCCTGGAGCATACACGCATCTTCTATTTCCACCACAACGGCGACGAGAATCTCTACCTGGCCAGCGCCGACTGGATGTACCGCAACTTCTTCCGCCGCATCGAAGTATGTTTTCCTATATTAGATGCCAAGGTGAAGAAACGCATCATGAAGGAAGGCCTGGAGCCTTACCTGAAAGACAACATGAATGCATGGGAAATGCTGCCGGACAGTACCTACCACCTGCGGCCCGCCAGGCGTGGTTCCGCATTCAGCGCGCAGCAATTCCTGGTGATGGAGTTGGGGCAGGATCTGCCGCCTGAGATTTAGTGAGTTGTAATAAACAACTGCCCTGGGAAGCGCATGGATATTGCTTCGCAGGGCAGTTTAATATGAGCCACTCTAGGCTGATGGTATCAGTTAGGCTAAGAAGCCAGGATTGCCCAACGTTCGTGGTCTCGCCACTTCCCAGCAATCTTTAAGTAGCGTGGCGACATGCCCTCTTGAACAAATCCACAGGATGCAACCAAGGCAATAGACTTGGCGTTTCCGGGTTGTATATTGGCTTCTAGCCGATGTAGTTTCAAAGTTTTAAATGCATGGCGCACCGCTGCCTTCAAGGCTTTCCGCATATATCCCTGTTGCTCATAGCCGGAAAACACATAAAAACCAAGATAACCGCTGCGAAACAGGCCCAGTACAATATTTGAAATATTGACCACGCCTACGATGCAATCGTCATTGCGACGACAAACCATAAAAGCAATATTTGAGGAGATTGCCATCCGCTCAATATATGCCTTGAACTGCGCTGGACTTGATGCTGGTTTGATCCAGGGCCTATGGAGCGCTCGGCTTTTACGAACGGCTGCGAGAAATGCCTGCTGGTCGGCAAGCGTAGGGGGACGTAAATATATTGCGGGGCTCATTGAAGTTAACTAGCTCAACGTCAGGCTAATACCGATCTCTTTCCAGTAATCCACTTCGTTATCCAGTTCAGCCCGCGTGAGCGGATTATTCACCAGCCAGCCTGGCTCGATGTGCAGGTCGAATCCACTCGGGCCCCAATACAGATCCAGCTTGGGGTAATCGTCATCCAGGCGATTGCGGTGGAACAGGATTGCCAACCGCAGGATCAGGATCAGCAGCGAAATATCATTGGCGACCGGGTGGTTCAGCTTGCTTAATGAACGGCGTTGCGCACGCACCAGCAAGCCCAGCATCTGCTGCTGCATCTTGGAGAAGCCCGGCATGTCGGCGTTTTCCAGGATATAGGCGGAATGCTTGTGGTAGCCGCTGTGGGCGATGGTGATGCCGATCTCGTGCAGTTTGCTTGCCCACTCCAGGTATTGCCTGGCAGCTTCCGCATCCATGGTCAGCATCTCATCGACCTGCGACAGCAGCGACAAGGCCAGCATATGCACGCGTTTAACCTGGTCGCGATCCACATCGTAACGGCGCATGAAACTGTTCACAGTGGCGATGCGGATATCCTGGTGATGCATACGGCCCAGCAACTCATACAGCACGCCTTCGCGCAGTGCACTGCTGGAGATGGTCATGTCGGTGATCTTCAGGGAATCGAACGCGGCCAGCATGATGGACAGGCCGCCCGGCAATACTGCAGCACGGTCCGAACTCAGGCCCTCCAGCTGCAGCTTTTTACTCTCCTTGGCCTTGATCGCCAGGCTGCGCAGGCCTTGCAGCCCGTCCGGGGTGATAGCGCCATCGCTTAAGCCGTTCAGGCGCAATATCTCGCCGAGGGAACGCGCCGTGCCGGAAGAACCGACGGCCTCCTGCCATTTTCCAGGCATGAAATTCTTGCGTATGTTCTGGATTTCGGAAGCCGCCGCCAATTGCGCTTTCTGGAAATTCTCTTCGCTGAGCCGGCCTTCCGGAAAGAATTTCAGGCTATAGCTCACGCAGCCCATGTACAGGCTTTCCATCTCGATAGGCTCGACGCCCTCGCCGATGATGAACTCGGTAGAGCCGCCGCCGATATCGATCACCAGGCGTTTATGCGCTGCCACGGGCAGGCTGTGGCTGACGCCGACGAAAATCATGCGTGCTTCTTCACGTCCCGCAATGATCTCGATGGGAAACCCTAGCGCAGCCTCGGCTTCTTCCAGCAACTGGCGGGAGTTCTTGGCGACGCGGAAGGTATTGGTGGCGACGGCTCGTACAGCCTGCGGCGGCAGGCCGCGCAGGCGCTCGCTGAAGCGCTTGAGGCAATCCATGGCGCGGCGCTGTGCGTCGGCATCCAGGAAATTATTCTTATCGAGGCCGGCGCCCAGGCGTACCGCCTCACGCAATGAATCGTGGAAGATAAGCTGGCCATCCACCACGCGCGCAAGCTGCAGGCGGAAACTGTTGGAACCGAGATCGACAGCCGCGATTTCAGAAAATGCAGGGGATTTTATTGCCAAGATACTAACGCCGCGATTTCAAGGAGAAATGATTATCCTGCGGGCAAATGCCGTCACTGGAGGCATTCGAAATAATGTAAAGCATTGCGGGGAACACCTAAATAAGCCTGGAGAATGTCTCGACGGCACAGGCACCATTAAACCCTGAAATTCAGCGGTATGTAAATGCAGGGTTTGAGGTTTTACGGCAAAAAAACTTTTAACGCCAACCAGTCATGGCAGTGATGTCCATGACTGGTTGGCTACGGTTCTTAGATTTCGTCCAGGATTACGGTTCCAGCGTTTCGCGTTCCATCTCATCTACCGTGATGTGGCGCACATCCTTGCCCTTCACCATGTAGACGACATATTCGGCGATGTTCTTGGAGTGATCGCCGATGCGCTCGATGGCCTTGGCGACAAACAGGACTTCCAGCGACATCGAGATGGTGCGCGGATCTTCCAGCATGAAAGTGATCAGCTGGCGCATGCAGGCACGGAACTGTTCATCCACCAGCTCATCCTGGCGGGCGACTTCCACCGTCTTGGTGACATCCAGCCTGGCGAATGCATCCAGTGCGGTGCGCAGCATCTCACGCACCAGCGCCACCATGGTCTTGATCTCGTTGAAGCGTGGCGTGTACATGCGGTCGGATTCGCATACCTTGAGCGCAACACGGGCGATCTTGGTGGCTTCATCGCCGATACGTTCCAGGTCGGTGATGGTCTTGACCACCATCATGATCATGCGCAGGTCGCCGGCAGCTGGCTGGCGACGGGCGATGATGTGGCTGCAGTCTTCATCCACCTGCACTTCCAGCGCATTCACGCGATGGTCATTAGCGACAACGCTCTGTGCAAGATTGACGTTGGCATTGACCAGCGAATCCAGCGCGTTGACGATCTGCTGCTCGACCAGGCCGCCCATCTGCAACACCTTGGCGCGGACGGACTCAAGTTCAGCATCGTATTGCTTGTATGTATGTTCAAACTGCATGGCGCTTTCCTTCTATCATTATTGGCCTTCTATGAATTCTTGGCCTACAAGCACTTAATTGCCAGGCTTTATGTATTGATTTACTAGTATTGATCGATGCAAATATCGATTAATGGTACAGCCTAACTTTAATTTATGACAATTTTATGAACTGGCGAAATTTAGCCCGACCCCGCCAGTCCTATGCCTGCTCAAGTATCTAGACTAGCGCTGATGGGTTTTAACGCCGTCAGGGGTCGCAAGCAACAATACATTCGCCGGCCTGGCCGCGAACAGTCCGTTAGTGACGACACCCACGATCTGGTTGATTTTCGCTTCCATCTCGACAGGGTTGGTGATTTCCATGCCGTGTACGTCCAGGATCACGTTGCCGTTATCTGTCGTGAAATCGCGTAGCTTGGGCTGGCCGCCCAGCTTCACCAGCTCCCGCGCCACATAGCTGCGTGCCATCGGCAACACTTCGACGGGCAACGGGAATTTGCCTAATACTGGCACATATTTGCTGGCATCGCAGATGCAGATAAAGCTCTTGGCACAGGCCGCCACGATTTTTTCACGTGTCAGCGCGCCGCCGCCGCCCTTGAGCATATGCAGATGCTCGGTGATCTCATCTGCGCCGTCGACATAGATCTCCATGCCGTCGACAGAATTCAGGTCGTACACCTCGATGCCATGCTTACGCAAACGTTGCGCGGTGGCTTCAGAGCTGGCGACAGCACCGTCGATCCTGGACTTGACCTTGGCCAGTTCGTCGATGAAGAAGTTGGCCGTAGAGCCGGTGCCGACACCGATGATCCCGCCTTTTACATACTCGACAGCGGCGATGGCCACCTGTTGTTTTAATTCGTCCTGCGTCATATTTGCTGTAGCCATTTCTACTTTAACCTTTACGTTTTCTTTATAATCCAGTATTTACTTGAATAGCACCTGATTATGCGTTCTGAATCAATACGTTTGATTCACTTAAAGCATACCAATATACAACATGAACAACCCTGAATCATACACCTCGCAACCCGCAATGAAAAACGACTACCTCGAAAAAATCCGCTCGGCGCGTGTATACGACGTTGCAAAGAAAACCCCGCTGGAGTTCCAGCCTAATTTATCCGCGCGCGTCGGCAACAAGATCCTGCTGAAACGGGAGGATATGCAGCCGGTATTTTCTTTCAAGCTGCGCGGCGCCTATAACAAGATGGCCGGCCTGTCCGCCGAGACGCTGGCGCGCGGCGTGATCACCGCCTCTGCCGGCAACCACGCGCAGGGCGTGGCGCTGTCTGCGCAGAAGCTGGGCTGCCGTGCGGTCATCGTGATGCCGACGACGACACCGCTGATCAAAGTGGACGCTGTACGCAACCGCGGTTGCGAAGTGGTCTTGTTCGGGGATTCCTATTCCGATGCCTACCTACATGCTCTAGAACTTGAAAAATCGCAGCAACTGACCTTCGTGCATCCCTATGACGATCCTGAAGTGATCGCCGGGCAGGGCACCATCGCCATGGAGATCCTCAATGAATACCCGGAGCCGATAGAAGCCATTTTCTGCTGCGTGGGCGGTGGCGGGCTGATCGCGGGCATCGCAGCCTATGTGAAACAACTGCGGCCTGACGTCAAGATCATCGGCGTGGAGGCCGAAGATGCCGAAGCAATGACCGAATCCCTGAAAACCGGCGAACGCGTCATGCTGGACCAGGTCGGTTTGTTTGCCGATGGTGCCGCAGTGAAACAGGTCGGTGTGGAGACGTTGCGCCTATGCAAGGAGTACGTAGATGAGATGATCGTCGTCAGTAACGATGCCATCTGCGCCGCCATCAAGGACGTGTTCGAGGATACGCGCTCCATCCTGGAACCTGCGGGCGCATTGGCCACAGCCGGCATCAAGGAATACATCAAACGCAACAACCTCAGTGGCAAAACGCTGATCGGCATCGCATCCGGCGCCAACATGAATTTCGACCGCCTGCGCTTTGTTGCCGAACGTGCGGAAATAG
>JAZKEL010000138.1:0-2401 GCA_040387075.1 Pseudomonadota bacterium | reverse complement strand
ATCCAGGCACCGGACCAAGCCCTCGCCGCAACGCTCACTGACAAGATCAATAACAAGACCAAGCCATTAGGTTCGCTGGGAGCGCTGGAAAAACTCGCTCTTAAAATCGGCCTGATACAGAACACGCTGGCGCCAGAATTAAAAAAACCGGTGATGCTGGTGTTTGCCGGCGACCACGGCATCGTCGAGGCCGGAGTCAGCCCTTATCCGCAAGCGGTGACCCAGCAGATGGTGCTGAATTTCCTGGCGGGTGGCGCCGGCATTAACGTATTTGCCAGCCAAAACGACATGGCAGTACGCGTGATCGATGCCGGGGTGAATCATGCTTTCGCCGCGCATCCTGATCTTATCGATGCCAAAGTCGGCATGGGTACGCGCAATTTCCTGCTGGAACCGGCGATGTCGATGGCGCAATGCCAGCAAGCATTTACACGGGGTGCCCGGCTTGCCCAGCATGAGATCGGGCAGGGCAGCAATGTCATCGGTTTCGGCGAAATGGGCATCGGCAATACCTCGTCTGCCGCCGCCTTGATGGCGGTGATCTGCCGCCAGCCGGTGGCCGCCTGTGTTGGTCGCGGCACCGGGCTGGACGATGCCGGCCTGCAGAAGAAGACAGCGGTGATCGAGCAGGCCATAAAGCACCATAACCTGGATAGCCGCGATGCGGCAGAAGTGCTGGCGACGTTTGGCGGCTTCGAGATCGCCATGATGGCTGGGGCGATGCTGGGGGCGGCGGAGAAGAATGCTGTGCTGTTGATCGATGGGTTTATCGCCACCGCTGCCGTACTGGTGGCGGCTGTGATGCAGCCCGCTATCCTGCACTATTGCGTGTTCTGCCATCGTTCCGACGAATCCGGCCATCGCAAACTGCTGGAGTTGTTGAAGGCGGAGCCTTTGCTCGATCTTGGCCTGCGTCTTGGGGAAGGCACGGGCGCCGCACTTGCCTATCCATTGGTGCAGGCGGCGGTGAATTTCCTGAATGGCATGGCGTCTTTCGAGTCGGCCAACGTCAGTCGCCAGGTGGATGCATGAGCACGCTTTCCGCATGATGCGCGCGCTAGCCTATGAATGGCGCCTGTTCCTGCTGGCGCTGGGGTTTTTTACCCGCATTCCGGTCCCTGTGCTGAAGGACTTCAAGCAAGGCGACCTCCATTTTTCGGTCAAGTATCTTCCGCTTATCGGTGCATTGGTCGGTGGTTTCGGCGCACTGGTGTACTGGCTATTGGAGCAATATTTGCCGCCCGATGTTGCATTGATCTTAAGTATGTGCGGCACGATCTATCTCACTGGCGCTTTCCATGAAGATGGGCTGGCTGATACGGCAGATGGCCTTGGTGGTGGTTGGGACAAAGAGCAGGCGCTTACCATCATGAAGGATTCCAGGATAGGCAGCTACGGTGCGATAGCGCTTATCCTAATGCTGATGACCAAGTTCCAGGCCTTGGCCCACTTGCCGCCGATGATGGTTCCGGTGACCTTGATCGTCGGCCATTCCCTCAGCCGTTATGCCGCCGTATTGGTCATCGCCACGCAGCAATACGTGCGGGCCGAAGGGAAAGCCCAGCCTTTTGCCGCAAAAATGAGTCCGGCGTCCATCGTGGTTGCCAGCGTATTCGGGCTATTGCCGTTCATAGGCCTGTTGACCCAGTTGTTGTGGGCATTGCTGCCGGTTGCCATTGCATGGCTGTGGTTCAGCCTGAAACTGAAGAAACGGCTGGGAGGCTACACCGGCGACTGCCTGGGGGCCATGCAGCAGGTCACCGAAGTGGTGTTCTATCTGAGCCTGCTCGCGCTGGGAGGGCCGCTATGGAGATTTATCTGATCCGCCATACGGCGCCGGACGTGGCGGCAGGCATCTGCTATGGGCAAACAGACCTGGATGTGGCGGCCAGTTTCGCCGACGAGTTTGCCGTCATGCACGATAAGCTCCGGCACCTGGCGAATCCCATTATTTACAGCAGCCCCTTGCAGCGCTGCTTCAAGCTGGCCAGCGCGTTCGCCAGCCAGGTAAATGTCGCGGGCGTAACCCAGGACGCCAGGTTGATGGAGCTGCATTTCGGCGACTGGGAGATGCTGGCATGGAACGATATCCCGCGCGGGGCTATCGACGTATGGGCAGAAGAGCATGTCATGCAGTCGCCGCCGCAGGGGGAGTCGTTTCACGCATTGCACCAGCGTACTAAAAATTTCCTGGATGAAGTAAGCCAGGACAAGGAAGTAGAGCAGGTGGTGGTGTTCACGCATTCCGGCGTGATTCGCGCGCTGGTGGCGGAAGTGCTGGGTCTGCCGCTGATACATGCGTTTAAGGTACAGGTGGATTACGCCGGCATCACGCAAATCCTGGTGGAAGAGAAAGTAAGCCGCATCGGCTACGTGAATCGCTAGGCTTTACATTCGGCCA
>JAZKEL010000137.1:0-2510 GCA_040387075.1 Pseudomonadota bacterium | reverse complement strand
CTTTCCCTAACCTCAACACCTGGCGTAAATCGCTGGCATTCCGCTGGAAAAAAGGTGGGTATGCGCTTAGTTTCGATTTGCACCGTTCCGGCGGTGTGTGGGTATGGCTGTTGTTGCTGACGCTGGCGGTGACGTCGGTTTCCATGAACCTCGGCTTCCAAGTCACGCGGCCTATTGTTTCGCTGTTTTCCACGCTGACGCCGAGCCCGTTCGCCAGCCGCACCCCTAATAAGCCGGATAACCCTATCATCCCGAAGATCAGCCGCGAGCAGGTGCTGGAGATCGCCAGGGCAGAGGCAAAGCGGCTTAAGATTGCCGATCCGGCCGGTGCCATTTTCTATTCGCCGGAATTCGGCTTGTATGGCGTAGGATTTTTCCAGCCTGGTCACGATCATGGCGATGGCGGGCTCGGCAACCCATGGCTGTATTACGATAGCCAGAACGGTAAGCCCGCAGGTACCAGCATCCCCGGCACCGGCAGTGCCGGCGATATCTTCATGCAGGCCCAATTTCCGTTGCACTCCGGCCGCATCATCGGCCTGCCTGGGCGCATCCTTGTTTCAGTCATGGGATTAGTGGTGGCGATGTTGAGTATCACCGGTATCGTGATCTGGGCTAAAAAGAGAAAGGCACGCCGGGCTATCGCAGGGCGTGCTGCTTTGCTGAGGGCTTGATTTATTTGCGGCTTCTTGACTAGCCTTCAACGCGCTCTATCTGCCTTGCGTTAAGTCCCGCTTTCAACTCGGGGTATAGCCCGCCTCGGTGATCGCATCCACGAATAGCTGGCGCGGCTTCGTACTATCGATGTTCACCGCTTTCGTCTCCAGGTCGATTTCAATCGTTGCGGCATCATCCTGCGATTTAATCGCCTCCGTCACTACGCTTACGCAATGGCCGCAGGTCATGTCTTGTACTTTGAATGTCAGCATAGCTTCCTTTTGGTACGGTTGAGCCAGGTGCATCGCTCACTTGCATGCAGGCCTGATTGATAATGGGATTATGATACCCATCTATACATCGGGCATTAGCAATTAATTTCAAGTTGTCATCATAAGGGTGCAATCAATTGGCAGGCAAAGCAAACAGCGAGTGGACGTTGGCGATAGGCGGCATGACGTGCGCCTCGTGCTCTAACCGTGTAGAAAAAGCGCTGAAGAAAGTTACTGGCGTGAGCTCGGCTGAAGTGAACCTGGCCATGGAAACTGCCACGGTGGAAGGCGCTTCCAAAGAGGTAACCCTGGCGAAGCTGGTGTCGGCAGTGGAGAAGGCAGGTTACCAGGCGAAAGCGTTGCCTGAAGACGGCTTGCGTCCGAAAGATGGTTTAAATGCAGAGTTGCAAGCCTATAGCTGGTGGCGCGTGGCGCTATCTGCCACCTTGTCGTTGCCGCTGGTGCTGGCGATGGCCATGGATTGGCTGGGTTGGCATGTGCAGTTGCCCGGCATGCTGCAACTGGCACTGGCGACGCCGGTGCAGTTCTGGCTGGGATGGCGTTTTTACAAGGCCGGCTGGAGTGCACTCAAGGCAGGCACCGGCAATATGGACTTGCTGGTCGCGCTGGGCACTTCCGCAGCCTACGGCCTGAGCGTATACCTGCTTTTCACCGCGACGCATGGCGGCATGCAGCACCTGTATTTCGAATCCTCCAGCATCGTCATCACCCTGGTGCTCCTTGGCAAATGGCTGGAAACGCGTGCCAAGAAACAAACCACGGAGGCGATTCGTGCGCTGAATTCACTCCGCCCCGAGCGCGCTAATGTGCTGCGCGAAGGCAAAGAAGTTGAGTTGGAAATCGCCGCAGTTAAAGTCGGCGATGTTGTGGTGGTGCGCCCCGGCGAACGCATTCCGGTGGACGGTCATGTGACCCAGGGCGAAAGCCAGGTGGATGAATCGTTGATCACCGGGGAAAGCCTGCCTGTCGCCAAAAAGGCAGGCGATGGCGTCACCGGCGGCGCCGTTAATGGCGAAGGCTTGCTGCACGTGGCGACTAGCGCCGTAGGTGCGGAATCGGTACTTGCTCGTATCGTACGATTGGTTGAATCGGCACAGGCTAAGAAAGCGCCTATCCAGCGGTTGGTGGATAGAGTGAGTGCGGTTTTTGTGCCGGTGGTGATCGTCATCGCGCTGGGGGCTTTGCTAGGTTGGGGACTTCTGGACGGTGACTGGCAGCGGGCGATACTCAATGCAGTCGCGGTGCTGGTGATTGCCTGCCCGTGCGCCCTCGGGCTGGCGACGCCGGCTTCCATCATGGTAGGTACCGGCGTGGCGGCGCGACACGGCATATTGATCAAGGACGCCGAGGCGCTCGAACTGGCGCATGCCGTCAAAACCGTGGCTTTCGATAAGACCGGCACGCTGACGGAAGGCCATCCTCGGCTAGTGGCGCTGGAACCTGCCGTTGGGGATAACGACAACGTGCTTACGCTGGCTGCCAGTCTGCAGTCGGGCAGCGAGCATCCGCTGGCCAGGGCAGTGATCGATGCTGCGCTGGACAAGCAGCTGGTGCTGATCA
>JAZKEL010000136.1:0-1690 GCA_040387075.1 Pseudomonadota bacterium | reverse complement strand
CAGATAATCGGCGCTGGGATAGCGCTTCTCATGCAATACCTCGAAACCGCCGCCTATTGGTTCGGATAATTGCAGTAATGTTTTTGTGCCGCCGATATCGCCTGCCAGGATTGCCATGCGCTTGCCTTTCCCGATTTAAATAAGTTACGTTATTTTATTAATTGAATGGCGCCTGTAGCTGCGTGTTATTCAGACGCTTACTTGCGCCACTCGTCTATCAATGAGGCGACGAGTGCGGTCCAGCCGGTCTGGTGCATAGCGCCAAGTCCCTTGCCGGTATCGCCGTCGAAATACTCGCTGAAGGTGATGTAGTCGCGCCAGTGCGGATCGTCCTGGAACTTGCGGTTCTCGCCGAATACCGGGCGCTCGCCTGCTACATTTCGGGTGAAGATGGAGATCATGGCGTTGGCGAAATACTGTGCCATCTCGCCTGCTGTAGCACTGCTGCCGTCTTCGCTCTGGATGCTCAACTGGTTGCCGTAGGCTTTATCTAGCTTGCGCAGCGATTCGATCATGAGGAATGTGGTCGGGAACCAGATCGGGCCGCGCCAGTTCGAATTGCCGCCCTTGATCTTGCAGTCGGCTTCTGCCGGCTCGTAGCGCACGACGTCATGACCTAGCCAGAATGGGTTATCTTTGTGGTGCTTGGACAGGCTGCGCAAGCCGAATTCGGAGCGGAATTCATTGCCGTCCCATACCCGCTGCAGGATGCGGTTGAGCTGGGCGGATGTCACGATGGTCAGCACCAGGGTTTTCACGTCGTCATGCGTCACCGAGTTCACGCAATGCGACACGATGTCCTGGCGATTACCGACGAACCAGTTGAGGCTGCTGGCGAAATGTGCGAAGGGTTTTACCCATTCTTCACCTAAACGCTCAACCGCAAAAAGCGGAATCAACCCGACCAGCGAGCGTACCTTGAGTTTTTCGTAATTGCCGTCCGGGTAGCGCAGCACGTCGTAGAAGAAGCCGTCCTGTTCGTCCCAAAGATTATGGTCGCCCTCGGCGCCCATGTGCTTCATGGCGGAACCCACGTATACGTAGTGCTGGAAGAACTTGGTGGCCATGCCTTCATATACCGGGTTGGTCTTGGCCAACTCCAAAGCGATGCGCATGAGGTTCTGACAGAACATGCCCATCCAGCCGGTGGCGTCCGATTGTTCAAGCGTGGCGCCGCCCGGCAGTTTTTCCGAACGGTCGAACAGGGTAATGTTGTCCAAGCCGAGGAACCCGCCTTCGAAGATGTTATTGCCGGCCTTGTCGACTTTGTTCACCCACCAGGCGAAATTGATCAGCAGCTTGTGGAAGCATTTTTCCAGGAACACCAGGTCGGATTTGCCCGAGCGCTTGCGGTCCATGTTGTATACGCGCCAGACCGCCCAGGCATGCACCGGCGGGTTGAGGTCGCTGAACTCCCATTCATACGCGGGGATCTGGCCGTTAGGGTGCTGGAACTGCTCGAACAGCATCATCAGCAACTGGTCCTTGGCGAACTCGGGGTCGATCAGCGTGATAGGCACGGTGTGGAACGCCAGGTCCCAGGCGGCGAACCACGGGTATTCCCATTTGTCCGGCATGGAGAGGATGCGCTGCGAATTGAGGTGGCGCCAATGCTGGTTGCGGATGCCATGACGCGATTCCGGTGGAGGCATCTTGCTATTGTCGCCAGCCAGCCACTTCTGCACATCGA
>JAZKEL010000135.1:0-2639 GCA_040387075.1 Pseudomonadota bacterium | reverse complement strand
CATCAGCCTGGTTTTTGCGGAGGAATAATCGGCCGCTTTCTGGTGCGATTCCAGGCTTATGTTCTGGTCGAAGGCGGCAGGCACCTTATTGCGGTGTGCCTGCATATAACTGACATGGCGCCTGCCCAGCCAGTAACGGGTGGCCGTGGTTAATGCAAGCAGGGCGATGAAGACAGTGGTGAGGGAGGTAGCCATAATTTTAATGTTTTCGGTTAAACTAATATGCTTTAAGAAGCGCATGGGGCTAGAAGGTTCACCCGTGCCGACTTCATTACAATCTTTTAATGGAAATCATTATGTCACAAGTGGCTGCGCAAAATCCTGACAATCTAATCTGGCTGGATATGGAAATGAGCGGCTTGCTGCCGGACAGCGACCGTATCCTGGAACTTGCGGTGGTGGTGACGGATGCTAACCTGGAAGTGCTGGGCGAATCACCAGTGTTCGTGGTGCACCAAAGTGATGCAGTTCTTGAGGGAATGGATAACTGGAACAAGGGTACGCATGGGCGATCAGGCCTGATCGAGAAAGTGAAGGCCTCGACTGTTGATGAGCAGGCAGCGTCCGAACAGATGATTGCGTTTTTGAAACAGTTCGTGCCGGCCGGAAAATCGCCCATGTGCGGCAACTCCATCTGCCAGGACAGGCGATTCATGGCGCGCTATATGCCGGAACTGGAAGCATACTTCCACTACCGCAACCTGGACGTCAGCGTATTCAAGGAATTGGCGCGCCGCTGGAAACCCGCCGTCTATTCTGGCTTCAAGAAGGCCAGTCGCCACGAAGCGCTGGCTGACATCTATGAATCCATTGATGAGTTGAAGTATTACCGAGAGCATTTCATCAAGCTGGATTAATGTTGAAAGTGTTCTAACGGGTGAGCTTTTAATGAGCCTTGATGCGAAGAAATTTCACTTCGCTCTGATTAAAGTTGAATGGGTGAAAATCCGCCAGACAAAAAAATGGGTGCGGCTAGCGCACCCTCAGGGAGGAGAAGTAAAGCTTTGGAGAAAGCTCGCTTGTAATTAAGCATTTAGCATGCCAATTTCTAGCGTAATGTGCTTACTGTAACGGATGATTGTGACGGTAGGATGAAACGCAAATGGCAGGTGTTTAAACAAAAAAGCCTGGCTTAACCCAGGCTTTTTTGTTTGATGGTGTTATGGATGGCTATCCGACAAGTTGCTGGTAAAGATTCAGGTATTCGCTAGCGCTCTTATGCCAGCCTAGATCTCGTTGCATGCCATTGCGCTGGATGGCTTGCCAGGTTTTATCATCACGATAATGCTGCAATGCCTTTTGCAGGCTCGCTGTCAATGCATCCGCATTCGCGCCAGACATGACAAAGCCGGTCGCCGTGTTGTTCTTCAGGCTTTGCGGGGTCGTGTCTTCAACTGAATCTGCCAGTCCGCCGGTGTTGGTGACGACTGGCGGTGTGCCGTACCGCAGGCCGTACATCTGGTTCAGGCCGCACGGCTCAAAACGCGAAGGCATGACAAAAATGTCGCTGCCCGCCATGATCTGGTGCGACAGCGGCTCGTTGTAGCCAATGTTGACGCTCACCTGTGAACGGTAGTTTCTAGCTAGCTGGTTGAAGCCGTTTTCCAGTTCGGTTTCCCCATTGCCCAATAATGCAATCTGGCACCCTTGCTGCAATAGCGGTTCTGCGACCTGCAGCAGCATGTCCAGGCCTTTCTGGTGGGTCAGCCTGCTGACCACGCCGAGCAGCGGTGCAGTGCTGTCTGGTTTCAGGCTTAGCCTGTTCTGCAGTGCGGCTTTTACCTTTTTCTTGGCGTCCAGCTTGCTACTGTTGTAGGTGCTGGCAAGATGCGGGTCTTTTTCCGGGTTCCATTCCTCCAGGTCGATGCCATTCAGGATGCCGTGAATTTCATGGCTGCGTTGCGCCAGTAAGCCCTGCATGCCGAACCCGTATTCCGCCGTCTGGATTTCACGTGCGTAGGTGGGGCTGACAGTAGACAGCGAATCCGCAAAAAACACACCGGCTTTCAGGAATGACATTTGGCCGTAATACTCCACGCCGTTGACCTGGTAGCTCGCTGCGGGCAGGCCGAGTTGAGGTATCCAGTCGGGATGGAAGTTGCCCTGGAACGCAAGGTTATGGATGCTCAGCACCGATTTTGCCTGGCGCAGGATAGGGCGGCTGGCCGCCTTGTAACGCATATACGCAGGAGTAAGTCCGGTTTGCCAGTCGTTGCAATGGACGATATCCGGGATCCAGTCCGTCAACGGGCTGTATTCATCGCTGAGGATAGCCGCGACCAGCGAAAGGATGCCGAAGCGCAACGGATTATCTGGCCAATCATTGCCATTGGCATCCAGGTAGGGATTGCCGGAGCGGGAGTAAAGATTCGGGCAGACGATAGCCATCACTGGCAATCCGGTCTCCGCTATCTCCCCCATCACCAGCGAAACCGAGCCGATGGATGGAAGGTTATCCACCGTCGCGATTTCAACCTGGTTGAGCAGTTTTTGCAGTACGGCAGGATAGCCTGGTATGAGCAGGCGCACATCGGCGCCTATTTCCCGCAATGCGGCGGGAAGCGAGCCGCTGACATCTGCCAGCCCGCCGGTTTTAATTAAAGGAAATGCTTCTGAACTTACAAATAGGATGCGCAACG
>JAZKEL010000134.1:6331-6893 GCA_040387075.1 Pseudomonadota bacterium | reverse complement strand
ACAAAGCGGCAGGCACGCTGCTTTCCAGATTAATGACCAAGGACTGCAAGGCGCAATTTATTGCCCAGTATAAGGACGACCCGCAATCCGTCAAAGACAGCTTCGAGGCATTAGGCAGAATGGCGATGCAGGAACTGACGGCAAATCCCAATGTAACTGCCGGCATGTCGGGATTTATCAAATATATGGACATGAATGCCATGCAAACGATGATGCTGCAAAGTAAATAACTCCGCCCATACATTGCCCGCGGTTTACGGGCATCAGGCTTTTCAGCGCGCTGGCAGTGTTAATTGCGATAAGTCGATGGTTAAGCTGGCGATTTCATGCGGGATTCAGGTATAATCTCGCCCTTTTATGCCACCCTTAATCCAAACAATTCAGTCGCAGGACACACTATGAAAACAGCTCAGGAACTTCGCGTAGGTAACGTCATCATGATCGGCTCCGACCCGCTGGTCGTGCTTAAAGCCGAGTACAACAAATCAGGCCGCAGTTCGGCTGTGGTCAAGATGAAATTCAAGAACCTGCTGACTGAAGCGCCAAGCGAAAACATCTACAA
>JAZKEL010000134.1:890-6321 GCA_040387075.1 Pseudomonadota bacterium | reverse complement strand
AGTGGTGCTTGAGAAAAAGGAAGTGACTTACTCCTATTTCGCCGATCCCCTTTACGTGTTCATGGACAGCGAATACAACCAGTTCGAGGTGGAAGCCGAAAACATGACCGACGCCCTGAATTTCCTCGAGGACGGCATGGAATGTGAAGTCAAGTTCTACAATGGCAAAGCCATCTCGGTGGAATTGCCCAACTCGGTAGTGCGCGAGATCACCTATACAGAACCCGCCGTCAAGGGCGACACGTCAGGCAAGGTGATGAAGCCTGCCAAGATTGCCACCGGCTTCGAACTGCCGGTGCCACTGTTCTGTGCCACTGGCGACAAGATTGAAATCGATACGCGTACGCTGGAATACAGAAACCGCGTCAAGTAATTACCGTCGGGAATTACCATTGGCACTAACCTGCCTGGATTGACCACTAAAAAAGGAGTCGCTTGACTCCTTTTTTATTACGTAGACTACCTTAAGACAGGCCTGCTACCGCACCCTCATGGTGCGTTTTGGAAAATTGCAGAATGCGATCTCGATATATGTAGGAATATTGTCATAGCGCATCGATTTCTGACAATAATCCGCAGGACAATCCGATTGTTGCATCGCTATATAGCGCGTCAATGCTGCAATGAGGCCATGGTACAGCGATCATAAGCGGGTGGCACATGCTTTGCTTGTATGGTCTGCTTAGCAAAAATATAATCCACAACTATTACGTCCGATTCAACACAACCGAGAAACCAACCTACACACATGTCAAAGAAGCTTGAAGAACTATCCCCGGAAGCACAACGCCAGCGCCAGGCGATCTATATCGGCCTGACCAGCGTATTAAATCCAGACCAGGCCAATGCGGCCCTTGAGAGCTGGTCTATCTATTTCAATGAAACGGGTTCTGTCTTCAATGGCTTGAACACGTTTGCACGGGATGTATGTGAAAGTTTCGATATCGGCAGCCAGCAGCGCGACCTGGTGAAGGCGCTCAACCGTGCCCTGCTCAGCAAGGATACCAGTGCGCCCAGGACGGCGCCTGCGCCAAGAAAATCGCCCACCATGGAAGATACCGGTCAGGTCGAAGTGACAGAGCCGGACTCCTCATCCCCTGCATCTGCGATCATGACGCCTGAATTCCAGACCTTCCAGTACCTGGTGACGGATTTACTGCAACTGGTAGAGAACAACCGGTCCGGCCTCAAGCGCCAGGCTGTAGATTTCCTCAAAGAGGTGGTCGAGAGCATGCCTTGGTCTGAAGCGCAACAACAGCAAATGACCACCCTGCTGACAACCGGCAATGCCACCCAAACGCGCGCCTACCGAGGCGACCAGCTGAAGTCGCTACTTAAGCATTTCCGCTCATGGATGACGGACGAGATAGGGGCCAATGTCGCCAGCAATTTGTTAAAACAGGCATTGCAGGACACGGAAAAAACGTCATTCGGGATCCGTTACTCCCCGACTAATTTTGTATAGTGATTCGATGCAGCGGCTATCCAGATGCAATTGGCATATGTATTGCTTTTTTGATATTAACCAAAGAACGATTCACCCAACCGTTCTTGCCTAATTAGGATTAAAACAATAATGATGCACTTAACTATCAATAAATGGACAGCAGGCAAGAAATGGACAGCGGTTATCACCCTGGCATGCGGTCTATCGCTGATCGGTGTTTCAACCCTGAGCAATACCGCAATGGCCGAAACCGCTGCAACCGAGGCTGCAGCCCAGGCGACGACAGAACAGGCGGTTCCTTCTGCGCTAGTATCCGAAAGCACCCCTGAAAAGGTCATCGAGCCCGCCCCTGTCGACGCCACCCCGGCGCCTGCGGCCGCGAGTGCCGCACCTGTCGTCGAACCGGAAGCAGCCGCACCTACAGGCCCTTACATGGTAAAAGCTGAAGACATCAGTGCCGGCGATACCGCCTGGATGCTGGCCTCGACGGCACTGGTATTGTTGATGACCATCCCCGGCCTAGTACTGTTCTATGCCGGCATGGTACGTAAGAAAAACGTACTGTCGACCGCCCTGCAGAGTTTCGCCATCACTTGCCTGGTGACTGTCATCTGGGTGGTCATCGGGTACAGCCTGGCCTTCACTCCCGGCAGCACGCCGTTCCTGGGCAGCCTGGACAGGGTGATGCTGATGGGGGTCGATTACATCAAGGCTACCGGTGAGGTATCCGTCAGCCACCTCGCCACCACCATCCCAGAATCTGTCTTCGTCATGTTCCAGATGACGTTTGCCATCATTACGCCGGCGCTGATCGTCGGCGCATTTGCAGAGCGCATGCGTTTTACCGCCATGCTGGCCTTCATCGGCCTGTGGTCCATTTTCGTCTACGCCCCGATTGCGCACTGGGTATGGGAGCCTTCAGGCTGGTTTGCCTCAAATGGCGTACTCGATTTCGCAGGCGGCACGGTCGTGCACATCAATGCCGGCGCCGCCGGCCTAGTTTGCGCCTATATGCTGGGGCCTAGAGCCGGTTACGGCAAAGTACCCTTTGTGCCCTACAACCTGGTGTACACGCTGGTGGGCGCTTCATTACTGTGGGTAGGCTGGTTCGGCTTCAACGCCGGTTCCGCAGTGGCTGCAGACGGCCGCGCCGGCATGGCCATGCTGGTCACGCAAACGGCGACTGCAGTAGCCGCAATGACCTGGATGACCATCGAATGGATAGTCAAATCCCGTATCACCCTGCTGGGCTGCGCTTCCGGCGCAGTAGCAGGCCTAGTGGCGATCACTCCTGCCTCCGGTTTCGTCGGCGTACCTGGCGCACTGGCCATCGGCCTGGCAGCAGGCGTGGGCTGCTACTGGGGAGCGACCGGGTTGAAGCGCCTGCTGGGTGCGGATGATGCCCTGGACGTATTCGGCATCCACGGCGTCGGCGGCCTCATCGGCGCGATATTGACTGGCGTATTCGTAGACAAGACCATCAGCGGGGCAGACGGTGACGTGGTGATGCAATGCATCGCCGCATTCTCCACCCTGCTCTACAGTGCTATCGGCACCATGATCCTGCTGCTGATCGTGGATTACACCATAGGCTTGCGCGTCGATGCGGAAGAAGAGCACGACGGTCTTGACTTAACTCAACATGCAGAAAGAATCGTCTGATGAGCGAAACCGATAAAACCTCAGTTGCGGCCTTGATCAGTGTGATATTGCGGCGCAAAGCCAACCGCATTATCGATGTCAAATGGCTGGTGAAGAACCAGGAATATGCCCGTGAAATCATCAACCTGTCGCGGGAACAAGGGCAGGATGACCTGAACGAGTATGCCAGCCACCTGGAAAAACTGATGTTCGGTACCAGTAGTGCACCTCCTGCGCCGTCGGCAGCGGTTGCCCCAGCAGCACCTAAAGGCAAACCGTTCGTTGACAGCATGGATAAATCCTCCATCAGCAGCTGGGGAGAAGCGCCTAAATTCAGCGAACCGGACGATGGCAATGAAGATGACGATGGTGGTGAGGTCGACACCAGCAAGTATGTAGGCCATTTACGCTAGCATACCCAGCGATATTCCGACCCGGAGATAGTCATCCAAAGCTAAATAAGTAAACCAGGCTGCCGATTTAAAATCCGCCACCTTAAGAAAACGTGTCCTCTGCCCCTTCACCGGGGCATTTTTTTGTCCGGTATTTTGCTTAATCCTTGACCAGCCGCTTTGCTTATCTTTGGTATCACTTGCCTTTGGCTAAGCAGCTTGCACCCTACATTGCATACGAATTAAGAGGCGGTTATGTTTTTTTCGATGCAGGCAGGTATGGCTTTATCTTACGCTTCGGCCCTTCCGGCTCAGCCTCGATCATGGCCGATGTCCGTTTATCCGCATCGGCGATCAAGGATGCAATCAAGGCAGCCTCCGGCAGGTTGCGCCAGTATTTTTTCGGCATTTCCGCCTGCATGGCTTTTATCTTCAGGCGTGCAGGGTTGAAGATATGCCGGTAGTAAGTAAGCCATAAGGCTTCCCCGTCATCCTCATCAGGCGCATCTTCCCGCCGTGCACCTTCCGTGAAAAAAAGCTGGCCTTCATGCCAGTGCATACTGGATTGCGGGGTGAGGATAGACCAGTCCATATTGGTAAAGCGCCCGGTGAAAAAAGGCGACAGTGCTGCCACGATATGATGTTCAGGCTCGAACCAGGCGATGAAACGCGACTCCCCGGGCGAGACAACAAGCTCGCGGAAACGCACGAACGCTTTCATCTTGTGCATATCGCGCCGTACCGCTTTCACCATCATCTCGGCCTTGCGTATATCGGCATCGAACGATAATTGCAGCAGGCCCGGTTCCAGCTGCAAACGCCATAAGATTTTATAGAGCAGGCCGAAGCGACCGGGATCTTTATGCAAAATCACGGATTCGCAAAGCTCGATGAACCTGGCTGGTACTGTCGCCGTACGCTTAGCGATATCCGCCGGCAACGGCGGCAACTCGTCCGGGAATAACGTGGTGACCAGCGGACCCGCTTGCCAATCCAGCGAAGCTGGCGGCGCGTGGGCAGCCAGCAGGCGCCGGGCAGCCTCCCGCCAGCCCTGGAAATCTGTTTCATGTGCCAACTGGACGATGCGCATCTATTTCCCTTCCAGACAATCAGCCAGGCCTGAACAGGCCAAGTTGCGTCGACATTCCCCGCTTGAGGCTTAACTCCAGCCCGGCGGAATCCAGGCGTGCCCCCGGCTGGTGGTCGGGTAGCACGATGAAAGGCAGGATTTTTTTCAGCGATACCCGTAAGCCGGCAAGATCATGCAGGCGCACTGCCCGTACACTGCGTGCCGCGATGATCCTGGCCACGCTGGTCAGGCCGAGGCCAGGCACGCGTAGCAACATGGATTTAGCCGCCCGGTTGATATCCACCGGGAATTGCTCACGATGCTGCAGGGCCCACGCCGTTTTAGGGTCCACTTCCAGGTCCAGCATACCGCCGTTGCCGGTCACGATCTCCCTGGCTTCAAACCCATAAAAACGCATCAGCCAGTCGGCCTGGTACAACCGGTGCTCCCGTACTAAAGGCGCAGCTTTAAGCGGCAATGCCGCACTGGCATCCGGGATGGGGCTGAACGCGGAATAGTAAACGCGACGCAAACGGTAGTTGCCATACAGGTCGGCGCTGGTCGCCAGTATCGTACTGTCGTTGCTGGCGTCGGCACCTACGATCATTTGCGTACTCTGCCCGCCAGGCGCGAAACGCGGCGGCCGCTTGCCGGAAAGCGACGTATCCCTGGCGGATTCTATGCGCGTACGCAACTGGCCCATGGAGATGCGGATGGCGTGCGCATCTTTTTCCGGCGCCAGCAGGCTCAATCCCTCGGCCGTCGGCAACTCAACGTTGATGCTGAGGCGGTCGGCATAACGCCCCGCCTTGGCCAGCAATTCATCGCTGGCATCCGGTATTGTCTTCAGGTGGATATACCCGCGAAAATCATGCTCTTCAC
>JAZKEL010000134.1:502-880 GCA_040387075.1 Pseudomonadota bacterium | reverse complement strand
CTTCCACCACCTGCTCCATGGTGTAGTCCGGGTTCTGGATAATGCCGGAACTGAGAAATAGCCCCTCAATGTAGTTGCGTTTGTAAAACCCCAGTGTCAGTTCCACCACTTCGGCCACGGTAAAGCGGGCGCGCGGTACATTGCTGCTGACGCGATTGACGCAATACACGCAGTCGTACACGCAAAAATTCGTCAACAGTATTTTCAGCAGGGAAATACAGCGCCCGTCCGGGGCGTAGCTATGGCAGATGCCCATGCCCTCGGTAGAACCGATCCCTTTGCCTTTGCTTGAGTTGCGCGAATCTGTACCGCTGGACGCACATGAAGCATCGTATTTTGCGGCATCTGCCAATATGCCCAGCTTGGTATTGATTTCCA
>JAZKEL010000134.1:0-492 GCA_040387075.1 Pseudomonadota bacterium | reverse complement strand
CCAGCGCAATTTAGCTAGTTGCATATCATCGGCAGGAACACAGCCATTGCCCGACTATCGCTGGCCGCATAAACATGCTCCAATATCGCGATGGAACCTATCGAGATATTGACTACCCAGCAGATGGCGCAAGCCGACCAGTTAACAATAGATGCCGGAGATGCCAGCATTACGGCTATCGCACTCATGGAAAACGCAGGCCGCGCCGTGGCGGAGGCGATACAGCAGCGCTGGACGCCCTGCGCCGTCTGCGTGTTGTGCGGGCCGGGCAATAATGGCGGCGATGGGTTTGTGGTGGCGCGTCTGCTGGCAGAGGATGGCTGGCCAGTGCGCGTGGCGCTGCTGGGCGAGAAAGCATCGCTGAAAAATGAGGCGCGGCATCACGCAGGGCGATGGCAGAGCCCTATCGACTCCCTGAACCCTGCCGTACTGGAAGGTGCAGGATTAGTAGTAGATGCCCTGTTCGGCGCCGGACTGTCACGTCCGCTGGAG
>JAZKEL010000133.1:0-4851 GCA_040387075.1 Pseudomonadota bacterium | reverse complement strand
CTGGCGGAGAGGGAGGGATTCGAACCCTCGATAGAGATAACCCTATGCTACCTTTCCAGGGTAGTGACTTAAACCGCTCATCCACCTCTCCGGATACTTCGTATTGCGGAGGCGGATTATATACCAACTCCCGCCCTATCCCCAAGCAAAATGCTTATGAGACATGCTAATCCTGGCGCCTGCCCTTGAGCAGATACGCCAGCACTTTGCCCTTGCCCTTCACTGTCACCAATCCCCTTTCCTCCAGCACGTAGTGGTCTCGAAGCAGCAGGTAAGTCGATTCGGTGACTTGGATCTCCCCCGGCACCCCATACTGCTCCATGCGGCTTGCCAGGTTGACGGCGTCGCCCCACAGGTCGTAACTGAATTTAGTACTGCCTATCACGCCCGCAATCACGGGACCGGTATTGATGCCGATGCGCATGGACAGCTTTTCCCCCACGGCTGGCGACAGCTCCGCCAGTACCTGCTTGATATCCAGCGCCATGTCGGCGATGGCATTCGCATGGTCGGGGCGTGTGGTAGGCACACCGCCCACCACCATGTAGGCATCGCCTATGGTCTTGATTTTTTCCAGCCCGTATTTTTCAGTCAGCGCATCGAACTGTGAAAACACCTGGTTGAGCAGGTCGACCAGGTCTTTAGGCATCATGTTTTCAGTGGTGCCGGTAAAGTCGACCAAATCGGCGAACATGATGGTGGCCGATGCATAACTGTCGGCAATGTTCAGGTCATCCGCTTTCAGCCGCTCGACCACGGATTTAGGCAGGATATTCAACAAGAGTTTTTCAGAACGCTCCTGTTCTGCCTCCAGCGCCTGCATCACCCTCGCCTTTTGATCCTGGAAATAGCGCATGACCACGTAAAGGATACTGGCCACGCCGATCAGGTTCACCACGAAGAAGATGCTCTTGATCTGGTGGGGGATCTTCAGGGCATTGGAGGCAAATACCGAATTCATCTGCCAGGACACGGCGGCGAGGCCGAGGAACAGCAAAAACCAGGGAGTTGACTGGCGCACACCCAGGATCATCAACGCACCGACCGGCGACAAGATGGCCCATATCGCCAGCCCGCTAGATGCTTCAAAACCGCCGACTACCCACTGCATGAAAAACGGCATCACCAGCAACATGATGAGCTGGGTGAAGATGAAATAATCGAAACGCTTGAGGCGAAAAAATATCAACAACGTGGTATAGGAAATGATGAGGTAGAAATATGGCACTGCGGCCATAAAGGCATAGGCATCGCCCAGGCCGGAAAGAATGTAAATCCAGAAGATGCAGACCAGCGTCTCGGTAAGCACGAGGATATAGAGGATGCTCCTGCCGATGACGCCGGCGCTCTCCCCGATCGCATTGGCCATGATCCGTTTTGAGATCACGCCCAGCGGATTTTGAATTTTAGATAAGACATTCATGCTTAATTACTTATTCTTTTTAGCCAGCAGACAATCTGCATTATTAACCAGCAGGGTAACACGCACTATAGCGGATGATGTCCACTATAGCTACTTGAGAGCTACTTGCTGGGCCAGTTGCCAGAGCAACTATCGAACATACAAAAATGCATACTTTAGTAGGCAGTGATGATGTTATCAAGCCGGCCTATATCCGGCCCGATATTTAGCATAGCGGCGATGCGTTGATCTGGGGTAAAATTATGTCTGGCGGGCCTCCCCGCATTGCAAAATAGCCAACCTGGTCAGGTCCGGAAGGAAGCAGCCACAACTGTTGAAGCAAGTGCCGGGGGCAAGGCTCGCCTCTTCCAGTATTCAGCACCTTGTTTGTCCGGATGTCATTCTGGGCTAAAGTAAACCCGTTATTTTATCGAGTCGCAAAATCTCATGAGCTATCAGGTGCTTGCCCGTAAATGGCGACCCAAGTCGTTTGAAACGCTGGTCGGCCAGGAGCACGTAGTGCGTGCATTGACCAACGCGCTGGACCAGCAGCGCCTGCATCATGCCTACCTGTTTACCGGCACGCGCGGCGTTGGTAAAACCACGATAGCCCGCATACTTGCCAAATCCCTCAATTGCGAAACCGGCATCACCGCACACCCCTGCGGCATTTGCGCGGCCTGTGTCGGCATCGATAGCGACCGCTTCATCGATTACATCGAGATGAACGCTGCCTCCACGCGCGGTATCGACGACGTCCGCTCCCTACTGGAACAGGCGACCTACGCTCCCAACCAGGGCCGCTTTAAAGTGTTCATGCTGGATGAAGTGCACCAGCTCACCAAAGAGGCTTTCAATGCCTTGCTGAAGACGCTGGAAGAGCCGCCTGCGCACGTCAAATTCATACTCGGCACCACAGACCCGCAGAAAGTCCCGGTCACCGTTTTATCCCGTTGCCTGCAATTCAACCTGCGCCAGATGTCGACCGGCACTATCACCAGCCACCTGCATGCAGTATTGACGCAAGAGGCTATCGTGTTCGAAGCGCCAGCCCTGCAACTTATTGCGCGCGCTGCAGCCGGCAGTATGCGGGATGCCCTCTCCCTGCTCGACCAGGCCATTGCGTATGGCGGCAATGCGGTCCAGGAAAAAGAAGTGCGCGCCATGCTGGGTGCCGTTGACCAGAGCTACCTGTTCGAACTGTTGAATGCCCTCGTAAGACAGGATGGCCCGGCCCTGATCGCACAGGCGCATGCCATGGAGCAACGCAGCCTGTCATTCGATACCGCCCTGAACGACCTGGCCAACCTGTTACAGCAAATCGCCGTTGCGCAGACCGTCCCCGAGACGGTTGCAGCAGATCTGCCGGAGCGCGCAATGCTGCTCGACCTGGCCCAGAAGTTGAGCGCTGAAGAAGTACAGCTTTACTACCAGATTGCGTTGCTGGGCAGGCGTGACCTGAGCCTGGCACCGGACGAGTTCGCAGGTTTCACCATGAGCCTGTTACGTATGCTGGCATTCCGGCCCGGTGACTGCAGCCTGCAGAAAACGGCGCCGCCTGCCAGGCAAGCCGCAGCACCTGCATCTCCCTACTCTGCAGCACCTTCACCTGTTGTTGCCGAGCCTGTTGTTACCGAGCATTCGACAAGTGCGCCCGATGCCTACACAGAGAAGCCTGCGCCAGCAGTGACTATAGTCGAGCCATCCGTACCGGCACCTGGACTTATGCCATCATCCAGCGAACAGCCACCGGCAGACACCATTCCGGAATCCGCGATCGCCGCCATGCCAGCCAGCCAGCAACCTTCCAGTTTCGACGGCAATTGGCGCGGTCTTGTCGACCAATTGAAACTAGGCCTCGCACGAGCGCTGGCACAGAATTGCGAACTGGCCAGCTTTGATGAGAACCACATTTTCCTGACGGTGCAGGAATCGCAAAAGCACCTGATAGACCCCAATTACCAGGAAAAACTGCGTTCCGCCATCCAGCAGCATTTCGGCAGGAAGATACAACTGAGTTTCGAGGTCGGCGGCAGCGGCAACACGCCCGCCCAGCAGATCAGCCAGGAAAAAGCGGCGGTGCAGTCGCAGGCGGTATCCGCCATCCAGGAAGATGATTTCGTACAGGCACTGGTGCGCGATTTCGGCGCCCAGATCATCCCATCCAGCATTAAACCGATCCAGTAAATTAAACGCTCAACTTTATAAACCAAGGAGAAGATCATGATGAAAGGCGGCATGGGTAACCTGATGAAACAGGCCCAGCAGATGCAGGAGAACATGAAACGCGCGCAGGAAGAGCTTGCCAATGTCGATGTAGAAGGCGTTGCCAGCAATGGACTGGTGAAGATCGTCATGTCCTGTCGTAATGAAGTGAAGCGCGTGACGATAGACGATAGCGCCATGGACGATAAAGAAACGCTGGAAGACTTGATCGTCATCGCGTTGAAGGATGCCGTACAGAAGGTGGAAGCCACCTCCAGCGCCCGCATGAGCGGCTTGATGCCTGCCGGCATGAAGTTGCCGTTCTAAAAGACCCGGATGCAAAATCCCCCTGCCCTGGAAAACCTGGTGGAAGCGTTACGCTGCCTGCCTGGCGTAGGCCCGAAGTCGGCATTGCGCATGGCCTACCACCTGTTGCAGCGTGACCGCAAAGGGGCCAACGGCCTGGCGATAGCGCTGGACAGCGCCTTGCAGGTGGTGGGCCATTGCCAGCTATGCAATACCTTCAGCGAGCAGCCGGTGTGCCCACTCTGCAGTTCCGGCAAGCGCGATGGCACCCTGCTGTGCGTGGTCGAGATGCCGACCGACCTGATGATGCTAGAGCAGACGCACGCATTCGACGGCATGTATTTCGTGTTGATGGGAAGGTTGTCCCCCCTGGATGGTGTCGGGCCCAAGGAAATCCACCTGGACAAACTGCTAAAACGCGCGCAGGACGGCGTAGTACAGGAAGTCATCCTCGCCACCAACTACACGGTAGAAGGCGAAGCGACGGCCCATTACGTCAGCGAATTGCTGCGCGCGCGCGGCCTCAAGGTGACCCGCATCGCGCGCGGTCTACCGATGGGCGGCGAAATCGAACATGTGGACAGCGGCACGCTGGCACAGGCCATGATGGAACGCCGGAGTGTCGGCTAGCCTGCAGAAACTGGCATGCCGTTTCGGCATGCACAGGTGGAAAACAGAAACGCGCGGAATCCAGCTTAAGGGTGTCGTTTATCCTTTACGATTCAGGACATGCCTCTTTTGTGGTTTGAGACAGAGAGAGTTGTTTGACGAACATAACGAGGTAGCAGGCTGGGTCAGGCGAACTTCCAATACTGACGATCCTAGAGACAGTGAAAACCAAATATAGTAATAAAAAACATAACAATAAAAAAACCCGCCGAAGCGGGTTTTTTTATTGTTAATTAATAGGTTAAGTTTTTAAGTTAACCTACATTATT
>JAZKEL010000132.1:0-2761 GCA_040387075.1 Pseudomonadota bacterium | reverse complement strand
ATGCGCCTGATACGCCCCAACTGGAATAAAGCCAAATTCAAGCCTGGCTTGGTGGTGACCCCGACACAAAAGAATAAAGGCAATCATTGCCAACAGAACAATCATTTCACGAAAGACCGGGATCCGCATGAGCAGTGACATTAGTGACCAAATCGGCAGCGATAAGCAAACCGTTATTATTTACGCCGACGGCGCTTGTAAGGGCAATCCTGGCCCCGGTGGCTGGGGCGCCTGGCTGGCATTCGACGGCAAGGAAAAGGAATTTTTTGGTGGGGAATTGCTGACCACCAATAACCGCATGGAGTTGACCGCCGTGATTCGCGCCATTGAAGCCTTGAAGCGCCCTTGCAAGGTAAAAATCTATACCGATTCCGTCTATGTGCAGAAAGGCATCACCGAGTGGGTAAAATCCTGGAAACAGCGCGGATGGCTCACCAGCGATAAAAAACCGGTGAAAAATGCGGACTTGTGGAAGGCGCTGGATGTGCTGGCGCAGCAGCACCAGATACAATGGCTATGGGTCAAGGGGCACGCTGGCGATGTCGGTAACGAGCGCGCGGATGCCCTGGCGAATAAAGGCGTTGCACAGGTGCTTGCGGAAAGCGTCGTTTAGGCGTTTATGTGTCCTAATCGGAATTACCAGATTGAGCATGCCAGATTGAAAGTGACAAGATGAGACAGATTTTCCTCGATACCGAAACCACCGGGCTTTACCCCGCGCAAGGCCACAGGATCATTGAAATTGCGGCTGTGGAGGTGATAAACCGCCGCGTGACGCAGAACCATTTCCACGTGTACTTAAACCCAGACCGTGAGATCGATGCGGCGGCACAGGAAGTGCACGGTATTACGCTGGAGTTCCTGCAGGATAAGCCGCGCTTCCCGGATGTGGTAGATGAATTCCTGGATTTCATTGCGGACGGCGAACTGGTGATCCATAACGCACCGTTCGATGTCGGCTTCCTGAATGCGGAGCTGGGCAAGATAGGGCGGCCGCAGGTAGAACAATCAGCATCCGGTATCGTGGATACCTTGAGGATGGCTAAGGACATGCGCCCGGGCCAGCGTAATAATCTCGATGCGCTATGCCGTCATTTCGGTATCGACAATTCACGCCGTACCCTGCACGGTGCGTTGCTGGATGCGGAGTTGCTGGCCGATGTATACATGGCCATGACGCGCGGGCAGGAAAGCCTGATGATCGACATGCTGGAAATGCCGGTTGCCATGAATGCCGCCAATTCCCAGTTGCCGAGCAGGCCTCTGGTGGTGTTGATGGCAGGTGAGGCAGAGCTAAGCGCGCACGAGGAGTATTTGAAAGGACTGTCGAAAGGCGGTAACTGCGTATGGACGGCGCTTACCGCTCACTAGTACAAGCCGCACATAAGGCTATTATTTGGTTAGTTAATCGACTGCATCCGCCCAGCTGTTCGGGGTTTCATAGAGCCTGACGCGTTCCAGCTTGAGGTGGTTGCCGTAGAAATCCCGGTACTCGTTGTTCAGGATGCGAAATGCTTCCGCCGCCATGTTCTCGGCTGTCGGTACCGTCCCCATCACCACCGTCTTGTGGTCTGGTAGTGAGTTCAGGAATGCAAGTACTTCGCTATCGCCCTGGTAGACGAGGAATGCATGATCCCATACGTCCACTACACTCTTGCGCGCAATCGCCTTGACGTCGGAGAAGTCCATGACCATGCCGTTTTCCGAGGTACCCTCATTCTTGATGATATCGCCGGATAACGTGATCTCGATGGCATAGCGATGGCCGTGCAAGTTGCGGCACTGGCTTTTATGGCAGGGAATGCGATGGCCGGCATCAAATTCTAGGCGTGTGGTAATTTGCATGCCGGGATTATACCAGCGCAACGCGCATGCAGTGCTTGCATGTCTGCACGCTTAAATCCCGGCCAGCGCTTTTACATGGGCGGATGCGCTCTCCGCCAGTGAGGGCAGGTGGTAGCCGCCTTCCAGGACGGACACGATGCGGCCATCCGCACTTTTCCCCGCAATGTCTTTAATGAATTCCGTGACCCATGCGTAATCTTCGTTTACCAGCGCCAGTTGGGCCAGGGGATCGTTATGGTGGGCATCGAATCCGGCGGAGACGAACAGCATTTGCGGATTGAACTTCTCCAGGGCCGGCCTGAATTCTCTTTCCACGATGATGCGATATTCCTTGCTACCAGTCCCTGCTTTCAGCGGCACATTGACCATGCGCTCGGTGCGGCTGTCTGCGCCTTTCTGCGGATAGAAGGGGTGCTGGAAGGTGGAGCACAGCATGACATTGGGGTTGTCCTTGAAGATATCCTCGGTGCCGTCGCCGTGGTGCACATCGAAATCCACGATAGCCACTCTTTCCAGTCCGTACTTTGCAATGGCATGGGCGACGCCGGCGGCAACATGATTGAATATGCAAAATCCGGCGGCGTGGCTTCGCCCGGCATGATGCCCTGGTGGGCGGGTGCAGCAGAAAGCATTATTCGATTTCCCCTGCATCACCAGGTCAGTGGCGAGGATGGCAGCTCCCGTTGCGTGCAGGCAGGCTGACAGCGACATCGGCCCCATCGCCGTGTCCGCATCCAGCCGCACTAATCCCGACTGCGGCGCGATGCTGCGGATATGCCGGATATAGTCTGCACTGTGTACGCGCAGTAAATGCACGTCTTGTGCAGCGGGCGCTTCATGGATTTGCAGCTTCTGGTAGGTGCCGTCAGCCACTAGCTGGTTGCGGATGACGTTGATGCGCGCCGGGGACTCCGGA
>JAZKEL010000131.1:0-3280 GCA_040387075.1 Pseudomonadota bacterium | reverse complement strand
CGTACCAGATCGAGGCCGTTGCCGTCAGGCAAACGCATGTCGGTCAGGCAGAGATCGTAATTGCGCTGCCTGAGCATGAACTTGGCATCGTCCAGGTTTTCCGCACTATCGGCCTCGATGCCCATGCGATCGAGTGTGATGATGAGCAACTCGCTCAAATCTGTTTCGTCATCGACAATCAGGCAGCGTGGTTTCTTTAGCATGGTATCCCCGGAGTCATTGAGCTTATTGTTTTGCCAGGCCGGTATGCTGGACTTTTTTCATGGACAGCATAAACACGCTGCCGGGCTCTCGGTTGGCATAGTTCAGGCTGGCACTATTGGCTTCGCATAGCTCCCTGGCGATATAGAGCCCGAGTCCGGTGCCGGTGGATTCCGTCGTGAAGAAAGGTTCGAACATATGTCCTTGCACTTCGCTCGAGATGCCGGCGCCATCGTCGGTGATCTCGACACTCACGTTCCTGCTGCGTGGTGACGTCGTCAATGTGAGCATCAGGCTGCACTCTGCCTGGCGGCTATGGCGCCAGCCGTTGCGGCATAAGTTCCATAGTACCTGGTGCAGGTGGCGGCGGTCGAACCTGATATGCACAGGAATATTCTCCATTTTCAGGACGAAATTGCCTGTCGCGATTTTCTCGATCTGGCAGAATTGTTCATGAAATTCCGCCAGGAAACCGCATAGTTCGATCACTTCCTGCTTGGTGCGGTCGCGACGGTTAAGCTCGAGCACGTCTTTTACCATCTGGTCCATGCGCTGGACGTTATCCGAAATGATCTGCAGCATGCGTACCGAAGCGGTGTCGCGTGTTTCCTCTTCCTGCAGGAGTTGCGTAGCGTGGCTGATCGCGCTTAACGGATTGCGGATCTCGTGGGCTATGTTGGCGGTGAGTTGCCCCAGCGCCATAAGCTTCAATTGCTGTGCCTGGGCCTGCATCTGGCTCCAGTCTTCAATGAAGATAACGGCGCCGTGCCTGCGGTCGGTGCCCACCGGCATGAAGCGCACTTTGAGCTCACGCTCGGCGGAAATCAGCCGGGATGTACTGGATACGTTCGATGCGCTGGCCTCTTCATTCATCCATATACGCATCAGCGCGGCCAGTTCCGATGCGCATTCTTCCAGGGTTTTCCCCTGCCAGCCAAGCGCACTGATCGCAAGCAGTTGCTCGGCCTGGGCGTTGTAATGGCGTAACTTGAATTCGCTATCCACTACCAGTACGCCATCCTGCATCTCCTGGGTAATGAGTGCATTGATCTGCGCCAGGTTTTCCAGGTCGACCTCACGCTGTGAAGCCAGTGTTTCGCTCAAATAGGTGCGCCGGGCAAAGCTATGGGCAAGCCATGCGGTGGCGAAACAGCTCAGGCACAGCATCACGGCATGGGAGTAATCATCGTATTGCTCGCTCCAGGAAATCAGCTGGTAGGACTGTTCCAGCAGCACGGTAATAGTGGCGATGGCCGCATAGAATAAAGCCAGCCGGCCATTACTGATCAGGCTGGCCGCGGCGATCGCAATGACCAGCAGCAATCCCAACCCGCTTTTGATACCGCCAGCGGCATACATCAGGATGACGATGAACCCGATATCCAGGATAACCTGCACGGACACTTGATGGTTGAACTCCGGCCAGCGCATGCGTATAAAGCCGGCAGCCAGCAAGCCGTATAGCAGGTAACCGATGGAAAATTGCAGGTAGACAGCGCTGTTGTAATTGTCCAGCCAGCCGTGACCGCGTAACAGGAAATGCGACCCGATGAAAATAAGGGCGATGACGATACGGTACAGATTGAATACGCTGATCGAACGCCAGTACGTGCTTGCATCCAGGTTCTGCATGCCGCTGGTGTTCATCCCCGGGTCCAGTATGCTGCCGGCATTCAAGCTGCGGTTCATGAAGATTGTTTGCTATGTGCTTCGCTGCAGTAATGCCGATCGTTCACGACGATGCTGTCGCTTTTTGGCAGGTGCACTTCACAGGCCGCGCACTGCACCATGTCCTCCGATAGCGATGCCGGCTTCGTGGGCTGCTCCAGGCTGTTGCGATAGCGTTTTACGATGCTCAACAGCAACCAGATGGCGATAGCAAGTAACAGGAGTTTTAACATGGGGTGCACGATACAAGATAATGGTTCTGCGATTGTAACGAAAAGCGCGCGCTGGAACAAAAATCAACCTGATATACTCCATCGGATGACCGGCCTCTGCCGTCCTCGACCAACTTCAACCAGGGATAGATAACGACTTTTACGCATGGCGACCGCACAGGAATTATCGGATTTTCTCGCACAGGTGGAGCGCCGCGCTTTTAAGCAGACCGCTTATGCCGTGCGTGACGACCATGCTGCGCTTGATATCGTGCAGGATGCCATGCTGAAACTGGCGGAGCACTACGGCGCAAGACCCGTGACCGAGTTTCCCATGCTGTTCCAGCGTATCCTGCAAAATACCATGCGCGACTACTGGCGCCGGCAGAAGGTACGTAATCTCTGGACCACCTTACTGTCGGCGTTCGGCACCAATGAAGATGGGGAAGAGCGAGATCCCCTGGAAACACTGGAATCGGACGATGGCGACGACAGTGATGAGCCGCCCGCCCAGCTTGAACGCAGCCAGACCATCGCCATCATCGAAGAAGCGCTGCAAAAGTTACCGGCGCGTCAACGAGAAGCATTCGTGATGCGTTACTGGGAGGAAATGGACGTGGCCGAAACTGCCGCTGCCATGGGTTGCTCCCAGGGCAGCGTCAAAACGCATTGCTCACGCGCAGTTCACAGTCTGGCCGCCCTCCTTGAAAAACAGGGGATAGAGAAAATAAGGGATCGGTAGGCAAGGAATAGATAGGCCATGCACCTAAACCATCACATTAAGCGGACCCGCAATGCCTGGCAGCCTGTGAATACAAAAATGCATATGTTAGTTAAACAAAAACTCGTTAAGTTAAACAAATCGTGACTATAGAAACACCATTGAAAAATTCAGTATCCACAAGCCCTCTTGGTGCCGATCCCATTGGCACGGAAGAAAAGAATGCAGCCATGCTTGTCCAGTTGCTGGATGAGCGCGCTGCGACGCTGGACAAAAGAATTGTAGGTAAGCTGGTAACTGCTCGCCAGCAGGCAGTGGCTGCCCATGTGAAATCGCATCCTGACGCAATACAGGGCGGAAACGGTTTCTTGCAGCTACTGGCGCATTACCTCCATGATCATCGCACATTGATGTCGACGGCGGCGCTTGGCTGCGCAGTGCTGATGGCATTCCTGGTGACGCAGCAATTGGTTGGCGG
>JAZKEL010000130.1:0-1995 GCA_040387075.1 Pseudomonadota bacterium | reverse complement strand
CGGTGTCAATGTCGACAGCAGCGCCATCAGCCAGCGCGCCGACATCCAGGCGGCGGAAGCACGTGCGCAACAGGCTGAAGAGAACCGCAAACTGGCGCAGGCCTTGAAGACACGCGACCTGACCGTGGGCCTGCAATACCAGCATTTCCCCGGCCAGCAGCCCGGTGCCGGCGACGACACCATCGGCGCTTCGCTAAGCATCCCGCTGTTCACCAATTACCAATACCAGGGCGAGATCGCACGCTCCGAAGTGGAATACACCGCGGCCACCGAAGCGCGCGAACAGACGCAGGCAGCCGCACTGGGCGAAATCGCACGGGCACGCGCCGACCTGAATGCCGCGTCGGAAAAGGTACGTCGCTTCGATCGAGAAATGCTAAGCGAAGCGCAAAAAGCCGCCGAGGCAGCCGAGTTTGCCTACCGCAACGGCGCCATGGGCGTCACCGACCTGCTGGATGCGCGACGTATTTTGCGAGCCTTACAGCTGGAAGCCGTCAGCGTGCGTGCCGACTACGCAAAATCGCTGGCAGAATGGCAAGCGGCAACCAGTACTGAATCCGACCTGTAACGTTTCATTTTTTAAGCCATCATCATGTCCAACTACCTTCGCAGCACGCCCCTTCTCATTACTCGCCTCGGTTCTGCCCTGCTGCTATTAGGCCTGGCTGCGCCATACGCCAGCCTGGCAGCTGATAATGTTTCCGGCAAACCGGTCGCCAAGGCACCTGCCGCTACCGATGAGGTGGTCTTTGCTCCTAACTCACCGCAGCTGGACAGTCTCAAGATAGAAGCGGTGCGTGAAGTCAGCGCGCCAGCCAGCGAACCCATGAACGGCAAGATCACGTTTGACGAGAACTACACGGCACGCATCACTTCGCCGGTGGTTGGCCGCGCGGTGACCATTAGCGCACAGGTGGGCGATGCGGTAAAAGCCGGCCAGGTGCTGATGGTGATGGACTCGCCTGACCTCGGTAACGCCGTGGCCGATGCGCGCAAGGCAGATGCGGATCTGGCATTGAAGAAACAGGCGTACGAGCGTACGCACATGCTGCTGGAAGGCGGCGTGATTGCACGCAAGGAACTGGAATCCGCGCAAGCAGACATGGCCGAAGCCTCTGCCGAATCGCAGCGTACGCGTAGCCGCCTGAAAAACCTGGGGGTAAGCCGCATCAGCGGCAATAACGAAAGCTACGCGGTACGTGCGCCTATCAGCGGTGTGGTAGTCGACCGCCAGATCAATCCCGGCAGCGAGGTGCGCCCTGATGCCGCACTGCCTTTATTCACCCTGACCGATCCTAACCACCTGTGGGCCAGCATCGACCTGCCTGAACGCGACCTCGGCAAGATTACGCAGGGCCAGGCACTTGCCATTGAGGTCAATGCCTACCCTGGTGAAGTGTTCAACGGCTCGGTATCGTCCATCGGCGTGATGGTGGACCCGGCCAGCCGCCGTATCCAGGTGCGCTGCAAAGTGGAAAGCAAAGGCAAGCTCAAGCCGGAAATGTATGCACGCATCACCCCGCTGAGCGCCGGCAATCGCAAGGTGATCCGCCTGCCGAATACGGCCCTGATTACGGAAGGCCTGTACAGCTACGTCTTCGTGGAAATCACCCCTGGGCATATCAAGAAACGCCGCGTGACGCTGGATATCCAGGAACGCGACTTCGCGACGATCAAGGAAGGCCTGAATGCCGGCGACCGCGTCGTGACCTCGGGCGCCATCCTGCTCAACTCCGAACTGGCCGCCGGCAAGTGACTTAACCCTACACGACAAGCGCAGAAAACTTACGTAACGGACCAACCCAGAAGACCATCCCATGCTCGATAAAATCATCACCTTTTCCCTGCAGCAGCGCGCATTCGTGCTGATCGCCACCCTGGTGCTCGTCATCGCCGGCTGGGTGGCAGTGCAGAACCTGCCGATCGAGGCGTTCCCGGATGTGGAAGACGTGCATGTCGGCATCGTCACCCAGGCACCCGGCCTGGCGCCGGAGG
>JAZKEL010000129.1:0-3512 GCA_040387075.1 Pseudomonadota bacterium | reverse complement strand
CGCTCAGTGCATCGCTCGTTTTCGAGCAGGAGTACCACGGGGTAGAAGGCGATTCCGCATCCTGTGCCGAGCTTTATTGCCTGCTTTCCGCGCTCTCCTCACAGCCTATCCTGCAAGGCCTTGCGGTGACGGGTGCCATGAACCAGCACGGCGAAGTGATGGCGATAGGCGGCGTAAACGAAAAGATCGAAGGCTACTTCCGTATCTGTAAACGCCTGGGCCTGGATGGCAAGCAGGGCGTGTTGATACCGAGCCGCAATATATCGCACCTGCTGCTGGATGATGATGTCATCGAAGCAGTTGAGCAAGGGCAGTTCCACATCTATGCCGCGGACACAGTGCAGGACGGCATCGCCTTGCTTACAGGTGTAGCCGCTGGAGAAGTGGATGCGCAAGGGAAGTATGCAGCGTCGAGCCTGCTGGCGATGGTTGAGCAAAAATTAAAGCAGTTGCGCGATGCCTACGCTGTTAATCGTGTAACGCGGCTTAGCTAAATCAGTTGCTGGACCTGATCAATTTAACCTTGATCGTTAGGTTTTATAACCATGAATACTGAAAAAGATACCGACAGTAAATGCCGCCTCGATAAATGGCTATGGGCGGCCCGTTTTTATAAAACCCGCAGCTTGGCGACAGATGCTATCGATAGCGGCAAGGTGCATTTTGACGGCGACCGTGTCAAGCCGGCGAAAGAGGTTAGAGTCGGTTCAGTCATCCGCATCCGCAACAAGGATTTCGAGATCGAAGTCACCGTCACGGGCCTGTCTATCCAGCGGCGTGGTGCTCCCGAAGCGGCGCTACTGTATTCGGAAACGGCCGAAAGCCTGGCGAAAAGGCAGGAAGCGACAATCACCAGGCAGGCCGACCACGGCAAACGCGAAAGCGGTGCAGGCCGGCCTACCAAGCGCCAGCAGCGCGATATCAAGCGTTTCACCGGCATTGGTAATTAACAACAGTTCAGTTAACAATTGTTCGGTTAGGCAAACAAGTCGAACTGGTCGGGTGCTTTTCCTTTGGATTCAAATGCAGGGGCTGGCGGATGGAACAAGTCAGTCCTGAGCGGGTGACGTTCGCTGTTGTAGCCCAGTTTATGCGTAGCGTGTTTGAACCGGTGCGCGATCATGTCGGCAAACAAACCGGTGCCGCGCATGCGCTGGTGAAATGCAGCATCGTAAGCTTTGCCGCCGCGCGTCTGCTTGACGATGCTCATGACATGGCTGGCTTTCAACGGGAAATGCAACTCCAGCCACTCCACGAACAATGGCGCCACCTCATGCGGTAGCCTCAACATCACATATCCGGCAGAGCCAGCACCAGCATGCCTGGCCGCCTCCAATATCGACTCCATCTCCGGGTCGGTCAATACCGGGATGATAGGAGCGGTCATGACACCGACGGGAATCCCGGCTTCATGCAGTCGCTGTATCGCCAATATACGGCGTTCAGGCGCTGAAGTCCTAGGTTCCAACGTCCGGCTGATATCCCGGTTAAGCGTGGTCACCGACATAAAGACACGCGCCAGGTTTTTGCTGGCCATCCCTGCCAGGATATCGATATCGCGCTCCACCAACGCCGACTTGGTCACGATGGTGACCGGATGGTCGTGTTCAGCCAACACCTCGAGTATCTGGCGCGTGATGCCGTATTTGCGCTCCAGCGGCTGGTAGGGATCGGTATTGGTCCCCATGGCGATGGGCGCACATTGGTAACTGGGTTTCGCCAGCTCTTTCCGCAACAACACGGCTGCATCAGGCTTTATCAGTATGCGGCTTTCAAAGTCCAGCCCGGCCGAATACCCCAGGTAGGTGTGGCTAGGGCGTGCAAAGCAATAGGTGCATCCGTGCTCGCAACCGCGATACGGGTTGATGGAGCGGTCGAATGATATATCAGGTGAGTCGTTGTAATTAATGATGCTCCTGGTGCTGTCAATGATGACTTCCGTGCGTAACGGCGGCAATTCTTCTTCCAGGTTGTCCCAACCGTCATCCAGGTCGACACGGTTGATCTTTTCAAAGCGCCCAACGGTGTTGCTCGATGTGCCGCGGCCTTTGAATACCAGCGGTTTCAATGCTTCCGATGCTCGAATGGTGGGGTGTTTCCTATGGGTGAGTTCAGACAAGTTCATTACTCCTTTGTATTCAGCGATGCAGACAATTCGATCCATCTTCATCCCGGATATAGCGAAAGTGAACAACTCAATAGTGATAATAGGCGCGCTCTAAATTGGTTCTTGTTATGAGCCGCGGTTTCTTGGTAAACTGCGTTCAATGCTTGAACGGAATACGATTTCTACTCCATGCTCACTGACGAATACCGCTACAAAATTTTAAAGCTGGTTGAAACTAATCCCGAGATTAGCCAACGCGAGCTAGCGAGTCAGCTGGGCATTAGCCTGGGGAAAGCCAACTTTTGCCTGAAGGCACTTATCGATATCGGCTTATTGAAAGCCACCAACTTCAGGAACAGTAAAAACAAGCTCGCCTATATGTATCTACTGACCCCGAATGGACTGGAAGAGAAAGCCAGCATTACGATGCGGTTCCTGAAATTCAAGCTGCAGGAATATGAGATTTTACAGGTGGAGATTGAAGAGTTGCGACGTGAGGCACTTGTTGCCTCATCAGCAGATGCTGAATAGTAGATCTATTGTGATTGCTAATTATTTTAGCTTTTAATGAATATATCATTTTTAAGAAACAGGAAAGGTCAATTGCTCAATGAGTAAAGTCGCACTGATAACTGGGATTACAGGGCAGGATGGTGCTTACCTTGCGGAACTCCTGCTGAGCAAAAGTTATGTTGTGCATGGAGTAAAACTCCGCTCATCCTTATTCAATACCGATCGTATTGATCACCTGTACCAGGATCCGCATATCGATCACCAGAATTTCATCCTTCATTACGGCGACCTGACTGACTCAACCAACCTGATCCGCATCATTCAGCAGGTGCAACCCGATGAAATCTATAATCTCGCGGCCATGAGCCATGTGGCAGTGAGTTTCGAGACGCCCGAATACACAGCCAATGCCGATGGCATAGGTACGTTGCGTATCCTTGAAGCTATCCGCATTCTTGGATTGGAAAAAAAGACCCGGTTCTACCAGGCATCCACCTCAGAGCTGTATGGCCTGGTGCAGGAAACCCCTCAAAAAGAAACCACGCCATTTTACCCGCGCAGCCCATACGCAGTGGCTAAGCTCTATGCTTATTGGATCACGGTCAATTACCGTGAAGCTTATGGCATCTATGCCTGCAACGGCATCCTGTTCAATCATGAATCACCATTACGCGGGGAAACATTCGTCACCCGTAAAATCACTCGCGCATTGGCCAGAATCAAACTTGGTTTGCAGGATTGTTTATACCTCGGCAACCTGGATGCTTTGCGCGATTGGGGACATGCAAAAGACTATGTGGAAATGCAATGGCTGATGTTGCAGCAAGAGAATCCGGAAGACTTCGTCATCGCCACTGGTGTGCAATATAGCGTCCGTGATTTCGTCAACATT
>JAZKEL010000128.1:0-13056 GCA_040387075.1 Pseudomonadota bacterium | reverse complement strand
TGCTGACATCAACGGCGGTGCAGCGCCCGGCTTCAGTACCGGCGAGGCGCAGGCTGCGGTGGAACGTATCGCGGCGGAAACCCTGCCGCGCGGCATGGGCTACGAATGGACCGAGCTCACGTATCAAGAAAAGATCGCCGGCAATACGCTGTTCGTGATCCTGCCCCTGTCCGTCATGCTGGTGTTCCTGGTACTGGCTGCGCAATACGAAAGCCTGACCCTGCCGCTGGCGGTGCTGCTGATCGTGCCGATGGGCCTACTGTCCGCCATCTTCGGCGTGTGGTTGACCGGTGGCGACAACAACATCTTTACGCAGATCAGCCTGGTGGTGCTGGTGGGGCTGGCGTGCAAGAACGCCATATTGATCGTGGAGTTTGCGCGTGAGCTGGAACTGGACGGCAGGACGCCGTATGCCGCCGCGATCGAGGCCGCCCACCTGAGGTTACGCCCTATCCTGATGACGTCCATCGCCTTTATCGCCGGTGTGATGCCGCTGGTGTTCTCGACCGGAGCGGGCTCCGAGATGCGCCATGCTATGGGGGTTGCGGTGTTCTCGGGGATGATAGGCGTGACCATGTTCGGCCTGTTCCTGACACCGATCTTCTACGTATTGCTGCGCACACTCGTCACCAAAGTGACCGGCGACAGCCACTTAAGAACGCATAACCAGCCGCCTGCGGCTGTGACAGAAGCACAAGGAGCGATCTGATCATGAATACCTTTAACTGGAAATTAACGGCAGTAACCGCAGCGCTGGTGCTGGCGGGTTGTTCGACCACCAAACCGCCGGAAAGCGTGCAACTCGACCTGCCTGCGGAATACCGCGAAGCGGCCAGCCTGGACGGTGCCTGGAAAGAAGCCGTGCCGGCAGACAATGCCGAGCGCGGCCAGTGGTGGCTGATCTACAACAATGCCGAACTGGATACATTGGTCGATGAGGCCACACGCTCCAGTCCCAACCTGGCGATTGCATTATCACGAGTGAAAGAAGCGCGCGCTAACGCAGGCATCGTCGATGCCAATCGCGGCTTCCAGCTCAATGGCGGCGTTGGCCCTACCCGCCAGCGCGACGCCAATACCTTTAACGGTGTGCCGGCAACGTCCACCGAATGGCGTGCGCAGGTGAATGCCAGCTACGAGGTCGACCTGATCGGCCGCCTTTCGGACGAAAGCCGTGCGGCTAAACTCGATGCCGAATCCCAGGAAGCGGCTTACCGCTCCATCCTGCTTGCATTGCAGGCCGACGTGGCGCAGCAGTATTTCTCCATCCGTGCACTCGATTCCGAGCTGGCGATCCTGCAGAAGAATATAGACCTGCGCAAGGAAGAACTGCGCCTGGTGCAGTACCGGTACGACGTGGGCGATACCAGCGAACTGGATGTCGCCAGGGCGCGGACTGAGTTATCTGTAGTGCAGGCCGAGGAAGAAAGCGTGAAGCGCCAGCGTGCATTGCAGGACCATGCTTTGGCGATATTGTTAGGCAAGGCGCCGGCACAATTCACACTGGCGGTAGCACCGATACAGCCCAACACAGTGGTGGTGCCGGCAGGCTTGCCTTCCGACCTGCTGGAGCGCCGTCCTGACATCGCGCAGGCACAGCGCCAGCTGGCGGCAGCCAGCGCACGGGTCGGTGCGGCCAAGGCTGCGTTTTTCCCTAAACTCGTATTGACCGGTACCGGCGGCTATGAATCCAGCGAACTGGGCGACCTGTTCAAATGGTCCAGCCGCAGCTGGCTGCTGGGCCCGCTGGTGGGCACGGCCCTTACCCTGCCTATATTCGACGGCGGCCGTAACAAGGCCTACTTGGCCCGTGCCAATGCCACCTACGAATCGCAGGTAGGCAATTACCGGCAACAGGTGCTGGTGGGCTTCCAGGACGTGGAGAATAGCCTGAGTTCGCTACGCACCCTGGACAGGCAGATCGGCTACCAGGACCAGGCCATCGCCTCGGCCAGCCAGGCAGCACGCCTGGCGGATATCCGCTATAAGAACGGCTCGTATAGCTATTTTGAAGTGATCGACGCCCAGCGTACCAGCCTGGCGGCGGAACGCGCGCAAACCCAGAGCATGGGCCTGCGCTCGGTGGCATCTGTTAGCCTGATCCGTGCCCTGGGCGGCGGTTGGGGAACGCCGGCGATCAAGGTCGCAGCCAGTAAGTAGTATCCCGTCTTGAAGGGAAGGGCGGGCTAGGAGAGATGCCTAGCCTTGCTCGTCCTTGAAGCATTCCACCAGGAAATCCATCACCGCACGTACCGACGGCGCCTGGCGCAAGTCGTGATGGATGACCATCCAGATATCGGTTGCCGGCATGGCATCTTCGCTTTCAAGGCGTTGCAATCCAGGTTCCTGCGCTGCTGCATAGTGCGGCAGGGCGGCGATGCCGACGCCTGCCACGGCTGCAATGCGCTGGGTTTCCAGGTCGTAGGTGCGCAAGACGATGGGGCGACTGTCTGCGTATTTCTTCAACCATAGTTCCTGCGGAAGGTTTTCCAGGCTTTTGTCGAAGGCGATGAATTCGTAATTCTCAGGCGAGGTGATGCTGAGGTATGCGGGGGAAGCGTAGAGGCAGGTCGTAGTCTCCCCGATTTTCCTCGCTACCAGGTGTTCTTCGGTTGGCCTGACCATACGCACGGCAATATCGGTTTCACGATGCAGCAACGAGGCGACGCGAGTTTCACCGATGAGCCGGAGATGGATGCCGGGGAATTGCTGCCGCAACCTGCCGAGATGGGGGGCGATCAGCGTCCTTGCCATGGTGGGCGGTGCACTGACCGACACTTCGCCGGTAAGGCCCATCTGCCCGGCCATGGCGGCGCGTCCCACGGCAAAGGCTTCGTCTTCCATCTTTGAGCCCAGCGCGGCGATGCGCTCGCCGTTGGCCGTCAGGTCGTAGGAACGCGGCCGCCTGTCCACCAGTTTTAAATTCAACGCGCTTTCCAGTGCCGCGATGCGGCGTGCTACTGTGGCATGGTCGACCTTAAGGTGGCGTGCTGCGGCAGACAGCGATTTTTCGCGGGCGAATGTGGCAAAATAGCGCAGGTCTTCCCAGTCGAACATGTCGTTTTTCCTGAATTATCGAAGTGCGGGCTTGTGCATTTTTTCACCTCACAGGTGAATATATAAGGAATTGTACAGGATACGCTTCTGGTAGAAGATGCCATCTTGCATAATTGACGCCCAAGGAAATGCTTTAGCCTGCGTAGTTGCAGCAATTTGCAACAGGCTGGCCACGGTGTACCTGTCATGCTTCTGTCACACAATATTGCTGGAATACCCTATGTTCAATGTAGTTAGCATAGCCCTTAAGCGGCCGTATACCTTTGTCGTGATGGCCTTACTGATGCTCATCGTGGGCGTACTCTCCGCGCTACGCACGCCCGTGGACATCTTCCCCGAAATCCGCATCCCGGTGATCGCCGTGGCCTGGCAATACGCCGGCCTGCCGCCTGACGACATGGCAGGGCGCATCACCACGCTCTACCAGCGCGTACTCAGTACCACGGTCAACGATATCGAGCATATCGAAGCCAATTCCTATACCGGCTTCGGCATCGTCAAAATCTTCTTCCAGCCCGGCGTTAATGTCGCCACCGCCAATGCCCAGGTGACGGCCGTTTCGCAAGTAGTCACGCGGCAGATGCCAGCCGGCACCACGCCGCCGCTGATCTTGAATTACAGCGCCTCCACCGTGCCTATCCTGCAGATCGCACTGTCCGGCAAAGGCCTTTCAGAGCAGAACCTGGCCGACCTGGGCCTTAATGTCATCCGCACCCGACTGGTGACCGTGCCCGGTGCGGCCGTGCCATTCCCGTTCGGCGGCAAGAGCCGCCAGGTACAGATCGACCTCGACCCGGCCGCTATCCAGGCGCGTGGACTTTCCGCGCAGGACGTAGCCAATGCATTGGCGGCGCAGAACCTGATATTGCCCGTCGGCACGCAGAAGATCGGCAGTTTTGAATATACATTGCGCCTCAACAACGCCCCATCTGCGATCGACGACCTGAACAACCTGCCGATCAAGGTCGTCAACGGCGCTACCGTGTATATCCGCGATGTGGCCCATGTGCGTGACGGCAATCCTCCGCAGACCAATATCGTGCATGTCGACGGCGGCCGTTCGGTGCTGATGTCGGTACTCAAGAACGGCGCCACCTCCACACTTACTATCGTGTCCGGCATACGTGCAAAGCTGGACGAGATCAGATCCAGCCTGCCGCCTAACCTGGAAGTGACTCCTATCAACGACCAGTCGTTGTTCGTGCGTGCCGCCATTTCCGGCGTTGCGTATGAAGGCGCACTGGCGGCCGTGCTGACCAGCCTGATGATCCTGCTGTTCCTTGGCAGCTGGCGCTCGACCATCATCATCGCCGTGTCGATCCCGCTCTCCATCCTTGGCGCCATCATCGGCCTGTCGATGATAGGAGAGACGCTGAATATCATGACGCTGGGTGGCCTGGCGCTGGCGGTGGGTATCCTGGTGGATGATGCCACGGTCACTATCGAGAACATCAACTGGCACCTGGAACAGGGCAAGGAAGTGGAGCAATCCATCCTCGACGGCGCTGCGCAGATCGTGACGCCGGCGTTTGTGTCGCTGTTGTGTATCTGTATCGTATTCGTGCCCATGTTCTTCCTGGAAGGCGTATCGCGCTACCTGTTCGTGCCGATGGCCGAAGCGGTGATGTTCGCCATGGTGAGTTCGTTCATCCTGTCGCGTACGCTGGTGCCGACGATGGCCAATTACCTGCTGCTCAAGCACCAGCCGCATGGCGGCGAGCACGGTGAGCCACCGCCTAGCCGCAACCCATTAGTGCATTTCCAGCGCGGCTTCGAGTCGCGCTTCGAACGTTTCCGCGCCGGGTACAAAGGGCTGCTGGAGTTGGCGGTTGAACACCGTGGCGTATTCGTCATCGGTTTCATGATCGTCGTCATGCTGTCTTTCCTGCTGATCCCCTTCCTCGGCCGTAACTTCTTCCCAGCGGTGGATGGCGGGCAGATACTCATGCATGCGCGCGTACCGGTCGGCACCCGGGTGGAAGAAACCGCTTCGCAGTTTGCAGACATACAGAAGGCGATACGCCGGATCATTCCTTCTGAAGAAATCACTACCATCGTGGATAACATCGGTATCCCCATCAGCAGTATCAACATGACGTACAACAACACCGGCCTCATCGGCTCACAGGACGGCGATATCCAGGTCGCGCTGAAGGAAGGCCACAAGCCGACGGCAGATTACGTGCGGCAACTGCGCGAGGAGATGCCGCGGCTGTTCCCCGGCACCGTGTTTTCTTTCCCGCCGGCCGATATCGTCAGCCAGATATTGAATTTCGGTTCGCCTGCGCCTATCGACCTGCAGATACGTGGCGGCAAGCTCGATGATAATTTCAATTACGCCAACAAGCTGCTGGCGCAGATACGCCGCATTCCCGGTGTAGCCGATGCGCGTATCCAGCAATCGCGCAGCAGCCCGCGATTCAATATCGACGTGGATCGCACCCGCGCCCAGCAGGTAGGCATTACCACGCGTGACGTCACCAATAGCCTGGTGGTCAACTTGGCCGGCAGCTCACAGGTGGCGCCGACATTCTGGCTCAATCCTGCCAATGGCGTGTCCTATCCTATCGTCATGCAGACGCCGCAGTACCGCCTGGATAGCCTCAATGCGCTGGCGAATATGCCAATCAACAGCAGCGCCGGCGTGAATGCCGACAGCAATGCCCGCCAGACACTGGGCGGCCTGGCTACATTCAAGCGCGACACCAGCAATGCGGTGGTCAGCCAGTACGACATCCAGGCCATGGTGCAGATCAACGCCACCACGCAGGATCGCGACCTGGGTGCCGTGGCCAAGGATATCCGCCGTATCATCGAGCAGACTGCCGACCAGGTGCCCAAGGGCGCAACAGTGGTATTGCTCGGGCAGGTGCACACCATGGATAGCTCATTCTCCGGCCTGCTGTTCGGCCTGCTGGGCGCCATCGTGCTGATCTATTTGCTGATCGTGGTCAACTTCCAGTCGTGGAGCGATCCTTTCGTGATCGTCAGCGCCTTGCCGGCTGCGCTAGCCGGCATCGTGTGGATGCTATTCATCACCTATACGCCACTTTCGGTGCCTGCGCTGACCGGCGCCATCATGTGCATGGGCGTGGCGACAGCCAACAGCGTGCTGGTGATCAGTTTTGCGCGTGAGCGCCTGGAAGAACTGGGCGATTCCGTGCTGGCCGCCCTCGATGCCGGCTTCGTGCGGTTCCGCCCTGTTTTGATGACCGCGCTGGCCATGATGATCGGCATGGCGCCGATGGCGCTGGGCCTGGGCGAAGGCGGCGAGCAGAACGCCCCGCTGGGCCGTGCAGTGATCGGCGGCCTGCTGTTCGCGACGATCGCTACTTTACTATTCGTGCCGGTGGTGTTCAGCATCGTGCATCGCAACTACAAGAAACCGACCAATAAACCGACAGCGCCTGATGTTGTCACACCCCACGATCCAAATGGAGAACCTCATGCCGCCTAATGACAACCTGGGCCCTCAAGCCTCACAGCAAAGCGGTTTGTCAAAATCCACCTTGCGCATCGGTGGCATCCTCCTAGTCATCATTGCAATCGTGCTGGTAGTGCTGGGCATCACCCGGCGCAACAGCAATGACGGCAACCTGAAAGAATGGACCGATAAGCAGGCGATCCCGACAGTGGCGGTCGATGTACCCGCAGGTGCCGGCGACGGTTCCAGCCTGGACCTGCCGGGCCGCTTCGAGGCCTACGCCCGTGCACCTATTTACGCCCGTGTAGGCGGCTACCTGAAAAGCTGGAAGTTCGATATCGGCGCACCGGTGAAAGCCGGCCAGCTACTGGGTGAGATCGAAACGCCCGACCTCGACCAGCAACTGCTGCAAGCTAGGGCGGACCTGGCCAGTGCACAGGCCAATGTCGGCCTGGCCAGTACCACTGCTAAACGCTGGCAGGCCATGCTGGCAACCGATTCCGTGTCTAAACAGGAAGTGGACGATCGCGCTGGCGACTTGCTGAGCAAGCAATCCATGGTAAAAGCAGCGCAGGCCAATGTGGATCGTATCGTCGCCACCAAGGGCTACACACGCCTGGTCGCGCCATTCGACGGCGTAGTCACGGCACGTAATACCGATACCGGCGCGTTGATCAATGCAGGCGGCGGTACCGGCCCAGCACTGTTCGAAGTATCCGACATCCGCAAATTGCGCCTCTACGTCAACGTACCGCAGAACTATGCCGGCAACATCAAGCGCGGCACTAAGGCGAGCATCACCGTGCCCGAGCATGCCGATAAAACCTACACCGCTACGGTGGAATCCTCCTCCGGTTCCATCGATGTTGCGTCCGGCACTATCCTTATGCAGCTGGCGGTAGACAATGCCGCTGGCGAATTGCTGCCCGGTGGCTATGCTAATGTCAGCCTGGACCTGAAGGGCAGCGTCAAGGTGCTGAGCGTGCCTGCCAGTGCATTGATCTTCGGCCAGGACGGCTTGCGCGTAGCAACGGTAGGCGCCGACAATAAAGTCACGGTGAAGCCGGTGACCATTGCGCGCGACCTGGGTAAAGTGGTCGAGATCAGTGCTGGCATCGAGGCGGATGACCGTGTGATCCAGAGCCCGCCTGATGGCATCGTCAATGGCGATGAAGTGCATGTCGCCGAGAATGCGGCATCTGATGCGCCGGCCACTCCTGCTGCCAGTGCGGCACCAGCAGACAAGGCAGGCAATAAATAATGAAAGCTTTGAACGTTACGTTGAAGCTCGTCAGCACAGCCATGGGGATATCCATGCTGGCCTTACAGGGTTGTTCGCTGATCCCGGATTTCCGCACGCCGGAAGTCCCGGTGGCGCCTGCCTACAAGGAAACCGCTCCGTGGATGCCGGCACAGCCTGCCGATGAACTGTCGCGTGGTCCGTGGTGGACGCTATATGCCGATCCGCAGCTGGATGCCCTGGAGCAGCAGCTGATCGACAATAATCCCGACCTGGCGGCCGCCACCGCCAATTACGAGCAGGCGCAGGCGTATACACGGCAACTGCGGTCCGGGCTCTTCCCGACGTTGTCGGGCAATGCCGGTGCACAGCGTAACCGCCAGTCAGAGAACCGTCCCTTGCGCGGTACCTCCGGCGATAACGAATACAACAATTACACCATCGGCGTGCAGGCCGATTACGAGCTGGATCTGTGGGGCAGGGTACGCAGCCTGGTAACGGCAGGCAGGGCCCAGGCTGCTGCGGCCCAGGCCGACCTGGAATCGGTACGCCTCAGCCTGCAATCCGACCTGGCGGATAATTACATGTTGCTGCGCGGACTCGATAAACAGGTCAGGCTGTTGAAGGATACGGTCGCCGCGTACCAGAAAAGCCTGGAGCTGACCAATGTGCGCCATGAAGGCGGCATCGCCTCCGGACTCGATGTGGCGCGGGCGCAGACCCAGTTCGACAGTGCCCGTTCACAGGTGGAGCAGGCCCAGGCGCAACGTGCGCTGGCTGAGCATGCCATCGGCGCACTGGTGGGTGCTTCTGTATCCCAGTTCAGCCTGGCGGCGTCTACTGACGACATTGCCCTGCCGCAAGTACCGATGGGCGTACCGTCTACATTACTGCAACGCCGTCCCGATATTGCCGCTGCGCAACGTCGCGTCGCCGCCAGCAACGCCAGCATCGGCGTGGCGCGTGCCGCCTTCTACCCGCGCCTGACATTGAGCGGCGCCATCGGCTTCCAGAGCGATAGCGCTGGCAACTGGATATCCGCCCCCAATACCTTCTGGGCCATCGGTCCCGGTTTGCTGATCGACCTGTTCGATGCCGGCAGGCGAAAAGCGGTCGTCGCGCAGGCGCAGGCAGCGCTGGATGAATCCGGCGCACGTTACCGCAGCGTGGTGCTGGGCGCATTCCAGCAGGTGGAAGACAACCTGGCGCTGCTGAACCACTACAGCCTGGCAGCCGAATCGCAACAGTCGGCTGCCGATGCCGCGCAGAAATCGCTGGATTTCGCCAGCAGCCGTTACCGCGCCGGCGGCGCTAGTTATTTAGAAGTCACCGTCTCGCAGACGCAGGCCCTGCAGACCAAGCGCGACCTGCTTGACCTGAATACCCGCCAGCTGCGTGCCAGCGTTCAGCTGATCCGTGCCCTGGGCGGCGGTTGGGCCGATACGCAATCGGGTAGCTAAAGAAGTTATATTTTTCGAATGTGCGTTAAGGCTGTCCATCCCGTCGCATTGCCCGTAAACTATGCCGGTTGGTGCAGTGAATAAGGCAGTAAGCCGGGTGGGTATCCATTACAAACCCGGCCGATGAGTCATCATTGACCTAGTGTGATTCTGCCGAGATAGATTAGGCGCGCCAACACCTTACATGTCCTGCAATACGCAAAGCCCCGTCATGGGGCTTTGGCATTTACGAGTTTGATTCGCACCTGAAGCCATAGCCCTAAACACAATTGACTAAATTTTTACCGGGTGTTACTTTGGTAGCACCTGATAAGGAGGCGCGATGGTAACCACAAGCTTAAAACTCCCGGACGCGCTAAAAGAGCGCGTTGCAAAACTTGCCGATGCCACAGGCAAGACCCCGCATGCTTTTATGGTAGAAGCAATTACAGAACAGGCATTGCGCATAGAGGAGGATCGTGAATTCATGGCACGTGCCCTGGCAGCTAAACACCATTTTGAAGAAACGGGTGCAGGCTATCCGGCAGGCGAGGTGAACAACTACATCCGCGAGAAGCTCGCAGGTAACAACCCGCCAGCGTTAGCTCCTAAAACCTATAAATAATGGCCGAACTGGTTTTTTCGGAAAATGCCGTCCAGGACATTTACAGGCTCACTCATTTTTTATTAGAGGCGTATCCAGAAATAGCGCTTGATACGGGTGAAATTATCATCGATGGGTTACAAGTGCTTGTCACTCATCCCTTAGTAGGAGAAAAAAACGAGGGTGGTATACGTCGCTTGATTATTTCTCGTGGTCGCAGTGGGTATATGGCGCTTTATCACTTCGATTCACTTAATGATCGGGTGCTGGTACTTGCAATCAAACATCAGCGAGAACTCGACTTTAGTTAAATTTATTGAATTCATCCGCCCGGATTAAGTCATTCATACACGTTTCAATAAGCAGAAGGCATCTACATGCTCAAGTTTCATACCCGATATTCCTTATTAGTTAAGGCATTGCTGGTTCTCTCGTTGGCAGGATTTTCGCCTGTTTATGCCGCCGATACTGTCACCGAGACAGTGGCTGCCGCCGACACGCCCGCCGCACCCGAAGTGCCGGTGGCCATACCGATTGCGGACGTGGCTATCCAGGCCGAGGTGGTGACTTCACGGCTGGAGAAATTCGAATCGCAGGGCAATGTGCAGACCTTGATGGACTCCACCAAGGAAGACTTGCCCGATCTGGCCAAGGAGGTTTCGTTGCTGGTGGTGGAGACCCGGCAACTGATCAAGTTGAACACGCAATTGCAACGCATCCGGCCAATGGAGGAGGAGTGGGCGGACATCAAGAAGCGCTCCGATGCCATCACGAACAGCCTGACGACGGTGGCCGTGCAACTTGACGCGGACCTGAAAGAGCTGGACGACCTGACGGCGGCGTGGACGGCGACTGCCGACAGCGCCAAGGCCAGCTCGGCCCCGCCTGAAGTGACGGATCGCATAAAAGAAGTAATGGGCAATATCGCCAAATCCAGGAAATTGATGCTGGAACGGCGCAGCGATGTGCTCTCCCTGCAAAGCCAGTCTGCGGATATCGGCGCACAGACCAGCGAAGCGCAGCAGATATTGGCCGAGGCCAAGGAACGTGCGGTCAACCGCCTGCTGCATAAAGATAGCCCTGCCATCTGGAGTGCGGATTTCTGGACCGCATCCGCCCAAAGTTTCAGCCGCGAAACCGGGGATAGCCTGCTTGGCAAGATCGCCATCATCAAGGAGTACATCGCCGAGCACCAGAACAACTTCATCAGCCATGCCATGATCTACATCCTGCTGGCCGGCATCCTGCTGGGCACACGTTCCAAGATACGCCAGCTCAGCAAGACCGATGAAGAACTGAACCGGCACCAGAAAGTGTTCCAGAAACCGCTGTTGACCGCATTGCTGATCGCATTGCTGGTGAGCACCTGGTTCTACCCGCGTGCGCCCCGCGAATTCTGGATCGTCATCGGCATACTTAGCGTCATCCCCGTGATTACGCTGGCCCGGCATGTGCTGGAAAAGCACCTGCATCCTATCTTGTATGTGGTGATCGGCCTCTACCTGATCGATAAGCTGCGCGCCATCCTCAGCACCATGCCCATGCTGTCGCGGCTGGTATTTCTGGCGGAAGCGATCATGGCGATCCTGTTCGCGGTGTGGATACTGAAAGTGTCCAGGCCTGGGCCCAATGCACCGGCCTGGGCCAAAGAGCCGATATGGCAGGTCATCCGCATCATCAGCTGGATAGGCCTGGTGGTCATCATCATTGCCTTTGGCGCCAATATAAGCGGGCATGTGCGCCTGTCCGACCTGATTGGTAATACGGCCTTATCCAGCGCCTATATCGCCATTTTTCTGTATGCGCTGACGCAGATCGGCGAAGGCCTGATTCAGGGGGCGTGCTACATGCAGCCGATCTCCAGGCTGGGCATGGTCAAGAAACACCGACCGGTGATCACGCGGCATATCAATCACTGGCTTAAGTGGGCAGCGTTCCTGTACTGGGTCTATGTCACGCTGAATTCGCTCGGCGTGTTCCAGTCTGCGGTGACGCTGGCCACCGATGCATTCAACTCCTCGGTGCATGTGGGCTCGCTGGTGCTGTCGGTGGGAGATATCGTGGCCTTCTTCTTCATGATCTGGGCGGCGAGTACTGTATCCAGGTTCATCCGTTTCGTGCTGGAAGAGGAGATGTTCCCCAAGATGCGGCTGGCGCGCGGCATGCCGTATGCCGTGCTCACCATCGTGCATTACGTGATCATCGTCATCGGCATGGTGCTGGCGCTCAATGCGCTGGGTGTGGACATGACCAAGTTCACCATCCTAGCGGGTGCATTCAGTGTGGGCGTGGGCTTCGGTTTACAGAACATCATCAATAACTTCGTGTCCGGCCTGATATTGCTGTTCGAGCGCCCGATCGAAGTGGGCGATACCATCGAGATGGAAGGCATCACCGGCCGTATCGTGCGCATCGGCATACGCGCCACCGTGGTGCTCAGCAATGCCGGCTCCGAAGTGATCATCCCGAACGGCAAGCTGATCTCCGACAAAGTCATCAACTGGACGCTTTCCGGCAACCTGCGCCAGGTGAGCGCCATCGTCACCGTCAAGGCCGGTGTGGATGCAGAGGCCACCAAGAAGATCATGCTGGATATCGCCGCCAGGAATGAGCAGGTGCTGGATACGCCGCCGCCCATTGCACTCATCACCCGTCGCGGCTTCGATGCCTACGATTTCGAACTCAAGGTGTGGACAGACGCGTTGAATTCCTGGGGCAAGGTAAAGAGCGACCTGATTTCGGAAATCAACGATACCTTGCTGCGCAATGAACTGGCGGCCATATCGGCGGCCGCAGAAGCCGCCAAGTGAGCGCCAGCTCAGTGGACTCCGGCATGAGTAAGCCGGTGCTGGTGTTCGATATCGGCGGCGTGCTGTATGAGAATATAGGCTTCGATGTACTGCAGGAGCTCACCGGGAAATCGGCGCAGGAAACGCGTGATCTCTGGCTGAACTGCAAGACGGTGGATTTGTTCGAGACCGGCAGGATAGGCCCGGAAGAATTCGGCAGTGCGATTGTCAAAGACCTGCACTTCGACCTTAGCCCGCAACAGTTCCTGGATGAATTCGTCACCTGGCCCAAGGGTTTTTACCAGGGAGCGCAGGCGCTGATCGCCGAACTCAGGAAAACTCATACCGTAGGCTGTTTCAGCAACTCCAATGTACTGCACTGGCGGGAGGAATTCGATGTGATGTTCGATTTTGCCCTGGCTTCACACCGTATCGGCGTAGCTAAGCCAAAACAGGCAGCATTTCATTACCTTAAAAAATACCTGCAGGAAACGGTTGGCGAA
>JAZKEL010000127.1:0-2750 GCA_040387075.1 Pseudomonadota bacterium | reverse complement strand
AGAAACCAACACCAACGTGCTGCCTAAAAATGCCGATGCCGTTCCCGGCAATGAAAAACCGCGCTTTGATTTCTATACCATCTTGCCCGGCAGCGAGAGCCCGGTCAGCGAAAAGGAGATCCAGCAAAAGCAGGATCAGCCGTCAGAAGCCAATAAAGCCAATGAAAACTACTTCCTGCAGGTAGGCGCATTCCAGACGGAAAGCGAAGCCGACAATATGAAGGCGAAGCTGGCACTATTAGGCATGGAAGCAGTCATACAGACCGCGAATATCCCGGATAAAGGCGTCTGGCACCGTGTACGCGTGGGCCCGTTTGTCGACCTTAACCAGATCGACAAGGCGCGGGGCGAACTGACACGCAACGGCTTCAGCGCAGACCTGATCAAGATCCGCAGCAATACGCCCGATCAATAATAAGGGCGTCAGGGGTGCGACGTCAGCGCAATTCGCGCAGGCGCGTTATTCACAAACTAATAAACTCAATATTCTAAGGAAAGAATCATGAAGAAACTTTTGGCCGCCTTGATGCTGGTAGGCTCCTTTTCCACGTTTTCAGCGACAGCAGTGGCTGAACCCCAGCTGACCATCGATTACGCCCAGACCGAGCAAACCATCCCCACCGACAATCCGGCCAAGATCGAGGTAATGGAGCTGTTCTGGTACGGTTGCCCGCACTGCAACGTGCTGGAGCCGCAATTGGCCGCCTGGGTGAAGAAACTGCCGGCAGACGTCTACTTCAAGCGCGTTCCAGGCCTGCCACGCCCGGACTGGGCACCGATGGCAAAAGCTTATTACACGCTTGAATCCCTGGGCCTGGTGGAAAAACTGCATGCGCCGCTGTTCGATGCCATCCACAAGCAAAAAGTCTTGAACCCAACGGATGAGCTGGGCACCATAGACTGGATCACCAAGCAAAGCGGCCTGGACCGCAAGAAAGTGGAAGAAGCCTACAAGTCATTCTCCATCAACACCAAACTTACCCGTGCCGCGCAGATTTTCCGCGCGTCCGGCGCCACCGGGGTGCCCAGCCTGATCATTGACGGCCGTTATATCTCGTCCAGCACCATGTCAGGCGGCAACCAGGAATTACTGAATGTGGCGGATTACCTGATCCAGAATGTGCGCAAAGAAAAAGCGGCAAAGAAATAAACACATTGACGCATAGCACGCCGGAACCCGCTGCGGAGCAAACCAGCCCGCAGCGGGTTTTTGCGTTAAAGGTCTTCATCACCGGCGCCTCCAGCGGCATAGGCCAGGCGCTGGCCAGGCAATATGCGGCTAACGGCGCCGCTCTTGGGCTGGTAGCCCGGCGTGGCGAATTGCTTGAAGAGCTGGCCCGCAAATTAAGCCTCATCAATCCTGCTTGTGTCAGTGCCCTGTATCCCGTGGATGTAAGGGATGCGGAGGCATTGAATCGGGCAGCACAGGATTTCATGCAGCATGTCGGCGTGCCGGATATCGTCATCGCCAATGCCGGTGTCAGCCGCGGCACGCTGACGGAGTACAAGGAAGACATCGCGGCTTTCCGTGCGGTAATGGAAATTAACGTGCTGGGCCTGGTGCATACCTTCCAGCCATTCATCGCTCCCATGCAGCAACAGGGTCACGGCCAGTTGGTCGGCATTGCCAGTATCGCCGGCGTGCGCGGCCTGCCCGGAGCGGGCGCTTACAGCGCTTCCAAGGCTGCTGCCATCAGCTACCTGGAAAGCCTGCGCGTGGAAATGGCCAGGGTGAATATCCACGTTACGACGATTGCACCAGGCTATATCCGCACCCCCATGACCGACGTCAACAAATACGGCATGCCGTTCCTGATGGATGTCGACGTGGCGGCAGCAAAATTCGTTGATGCTATCCAGGCTAAGCGACGTTTTGTCGTCATCCCCTGGCAGATGGGCATCCTGTCCAGGCTGATGCGCTTGATTCCGCCTGTGATGTGGGATTGGGCCATGAAGAATGCACCGCATAAAGAACGCAGTAATTGGGATTGGCTCTAGTTGCCATAAGCACGGCATTGCGACCGGGATCCGCTTCGCTGTATTTGTTGCCGTTTCATGTTGAACAATCCACGTTGGGGTGCTTCTAAGCTATAGTGAATACCGACCCTGACAAACTCCCAGCCGCCCAACCCATGCATGAGATCCCCGACCTGATTGCCTGCGAGCAATGCGACGCTGTCTTCCAGAAGCTGTCGCTGGCCAATGGGGAAATCGCGCGCTGCGCCCGCTGCGACGCGGAAATGGACCGAAATGCCGAAGGCAGGCGTAACCACTTGCTACCGCTGACCATCGCCAGCCTCATCATGTTCCTCATCGCCAATGCCTTCCCCATCGTAGAAATGGAGCTGCAGGGCTTACGCAGCGAAACCACCCTGATAGGGGCGGTGTTGTCGCTGAGCATGGAAGGGGTGTCGCTGGTGGCATTGCTGGTGCTGGCGACGACCATCCTGTTTCCCTTCATGCAGATGCTGATCCTGTTCTACCTGCTGGTCCCGTCGCCCAACCCGGATGAACGCCCCGGCTTCAGCCTGCTGATACGCGTGATGCAGACCTTACGCCCCTGGGGCATGGTGGAAGTGTTCATGCTTGGCGTGCTGGTCGCGCTGATCAAGTTATCCAATATGGCCACCATCATCCCCGGCATCGCCCTGTGGGCATTCTGCCTGCTCACCGTCATGCTCACCGTCGTGGTGTCGTTCAATCCGCGCTACCTGTGGCAGCTTGAAGAATCCGGCCAGGCAGCAGGATGA
>JAZKEL010000126.1:537-11638 GCA_040387075.1 Pseudomonadota bacterium | reverse complement strand
TAAATTCCATGGTGGCGTCGATTTATAGGAGATCGCTTAAATGAATGTAGGAAGTATCACCATTAAGCAGACAGACAATAAAAAAACCCGCCTGAGCGGGTTTTTTATTTAAACAGCGATTAAGCTTTACGACGACGTGCAACAAAGCCCATCAAACCCAAACCTGCCAGCATCATGCCGTATGTTTCCGGCTCTGGCACGGCTGAAGTCAAGGTGATGTTACCGTTATAAGAACCAGTACCTGATTGAGTGCCGGTGATCTTCAGAAAGTAACTGCCGCCTAATCCAGCATCCTGCAAACCGCCAACAGACAGGTTTGCAAAGATGTTCTGTACGTCACCCGATTTTACTAAGGTGTTCACGCCATTGATATCGCCTGTATACAAGCCAAAGGTATTAAACGTGAAGCTGCCTGTGCTGGTGGATGACAAAGAGGCTGTCAGGTCACGGTAAGGCGTTACATTCAGCAAAACGTAGTCTGTGAATGAAGCCGATGAGATCCCACTGTTGGTGAACTGGAACTGTTCAGCAGTTGAGGATAGGTTAGTGTCAGGGCCCAGGGACAGTACAGCCGCTTGAACGTTTAATGTGAATAGTGATGCACTGAACACCATTGCCAGTGCCGAAAGTTTAAATTTGTTCATATTATTTTCCTTAAATCCTTAAATTAAATATTGTTTCAATGAAGATAGTTACTGCACATTTCCCGTCTCGCTTTTATTGTTTCCCTAGGAGTTGGCGCGATAGTAAATTCGGTGTTAGGTCTGCTCTATAGTCCGAATGGACTAATGATTTGGGAGGCCGCTCATGCCAAGTGTCCTTCCTTATTTCTTACAGAGAAATCAGCATCCGCCTACACGATCCGCAACAGGATAGGCACCCTGTATTGCCATTTTTAATATCCACTCAGGTGAGTAACTAATGAGACTAACTCCCTGCCCGGCCACACAGAGGTTTAAGGGTTGGGTTTGGGCATCTTGGTATGTTGCTAAAGGGGTACCGTTGAACGTATCGGTCAATAGTATGCAAGTACGACTTCTGCTATGCTGAATTTGATGATCGCATGGCAGCTAGTTGGCCTGCAGATTTTCCATGCGACTCGGTTTAGGCAATACGCTTTGCTACAGAATAAAAACTACAAATTGGTTCTTCCCCTCAGCGGAGGATTTGGCAATGGACGTACAGGCAACGTTGAACAGTAGGCAAGTATTGCGCAGGCGGCGCGCTTTGCTGTTGAGCTGCGTTGTACTCGGCGTCATTTCACTGTTTTGGGCGGTTTACTTTGCGGCCCACCGGAACTGGATTGTTTGTGCCATCGACATTGTCTCTGCATTGATCGCCATAGGCACGGCTATCCTGACATTGCGCGGTAATACCCGGGCAGCTGCCATCCTCATTTTTTGTGCGGTCTACGTCATTCTCAGTGTGTTTTGCACATTCATGGACGTGCCGACGCCTGAAGTGCCACGCTCCAACCAGAATTACTTCTTGGTATTGGCGCTGTTTGCCTCACTAGCGTTCAAGGACGACACGCCCTGGCTACGGCACGGCATGATTGTGGCTGCACTGATCGCTTTTATTTTCTTTGCCAGCAATACCTGGGGCCTTATGACAGGGTATGCACTGGGGGATGATGTGCGGATGGCGGGCACCTGGATACATAACATCCTGGTGACCGGGCTTTTGTATGCGCTGGTGTGGGTCATGCAGGCAAATCTTTCAGAGCGGAGCGCTATCGAATCCGATTTGCGCAAAGCCCTGCTGGGCAACCAGCTTGTCCTGCATTACCAGCCACAGACCGGCGATGATGGCCGGATAATGGGGGCAGAGGCGCTGGTGCGCTGGAGGCATCCGGTGAAAGGCATGATCCCGCCCGCTGATTTTATCCCCCTGGCTGAACAGACCGGATTGATCCTGGCCATCGGGCATTGGGTGCTGGGTACCGCATGCGCGCAGCTGATGGCCTGGGCAAAGAATCCGGCAACAGCGCACTTAAGCGTAGCGGTGAATGTGAGTGCCCTGCAGTTTAAACAGGACGACTACGTCAGCCAGGTGATCTCTGTGCTGGACCGTTCCGGTGCCAATCCTGCGCTGCTTAAACTCGAACTGACGGAGAGCATGCTGGTGAATGACGTCAACGATATCATCTCCAAGATGAACCTGCTCAAGGCGAAGGGTGTGGGCTTGTCGCTCGATGATTTCGGTACCGGCTATTCATCGTTAAGCTACCTGAAAAAACTGCCCCTCGACCAGCTCAAGATCGACCAGTCCTTTGTGCGCGATATGCTGACCGATGACGATGATGTGGCCATCGTGCGTACGCTCGTCGCACTGGGACGCGCCATGGATTTACACGTCATTGCCGAAGGCGTGGAGACCGAAGCGCACAGGCGGTTGTTGGCCGAGGTCGGCTGCCATTCGTATCAGGGATATCTGCTTAGCCGGCCGGTGCCTATCGGCGACTTTGAAGCCGTGTTGTTGCGGAATGCGGCTGTTTTGGAAGATAGCGGCCGACTGCCATCTACGCCTGCTGAGTCGGATTAAAATCCAGGCTTTAAGCGTTGCAGATATCCTGGAATCGGCGGTATTTAGTTTCATGATTTCGAGCCGTTATTAAGCTCTATACTAATTATTATATTGGCGTTATTGGCGCCATACGTTGATGAGGAGCGTTTCATGAAGGTTTCCACACGAATTGCATGTTTGATTTTGATCACCGCCCTGGGATTCGCCTTGCTAACGGCAGTCTTCGGCTACCAGTTGGATAATGTATTCGCCAAGGCAAATTACGCTAACGAGAACAGCGTCCCCAGTATCACGGTGCTGGCCGACATCGATGTCTCGTTCCAGCGCTTGCGTATCAACGCCCAGCGTTATGTGCTGGCGTCGGATGCCGCTGAAAAAAACGAGATAGAAAAAAAGCAGGGCTTGAAAGTAGTCGATCTTGACAAGCTGATTGCCAGCTACGCCAGCCTGGTATCCGATGACAAGGACAGGGAATTCCTTGCCCAGGATAAAGCGCTTTTATCCAGCTACTACCAGGCCATGAATACGGTATTCGAAGCATCCAAAAAGAATGATCCGCAAATCAGGCAGCTATTGAAGAACGCAGACCAAATCGCACTCAAACTGACTGAGGTACTCGGCGAACACAGTGCATACAACCAGGACATAGGGAAGATCCAGGCGGGTTATGCTACCGAGGCAAAGGCTTCGGCCATGTACATTTCCATTGCCGTCGGCATCCTCGCCTTGCTGGTGTCGATAGCGACCGGTGTTTATACCATCCGCATTCTTCGGAAACAGTTAGGCTCCGAACCCGCAGAACTTGCCCAGGTGGCAGGCAATTTTGCCGACGGCAACCTGCAACAGAAGATCATGCTGGCGGAAAACGATAAATCCAGTGTGGCCTATTCCATCGTTACCCTGCAGAAGACCCTGGACGGCCTGGTGCAATCGCTGAAATACGTCAGCGCACAGCATGATGAAGGCGATATCGATTGCCAGGTCGATGCGAGCCGCTTCAAAGGCGGCTATGCAGAGATGGCGGCCGGTATCAACACCATGGTCACCGGACATATCGAGATGAACAAAAAGGCCATGGCCGTCGTCAGGGAATTCGGGGAGGGCAATTTCAGTGCGCCCCTGGAACAGTTTCCGGGTAAAAAGGCCTTCATCAACGACACCATCGAGCAGGTGCGTGGCAACCTTAATAACCTGATCGCTGATGCCAGCATGCTGGCCGGTGCTGCAGTGCAAGGTAAGCTATCCACCCGCGCGGATGCCTCGAAACATGCCGGTGATTTCAAACGCATCATCGAAGGCGTGAACGGCACGCTGGATGCGGTCATCGGGCCATTGAACGTAGCTGCCAAATACGTTGAAGAGATATCCAAGGGCCATATTCCCGACAGGATCACCGATACCTACAATGGCGATTTCGATACGCTTAAGCAAAACCTGAACCAGTGCATAGACGCAGTGAATGCCCTAGTGGCCGATGCAGGCATGCTGGCGCAAGCCGCCGAGAACGGGCAGTTAAGTACCCGGGCGGATGCGGATAAACACCAGGGCGACTTCAGGAAGATCGTGCAGGGGGTGAATAACACGCTGGATTCCGTGATCGGTCCATTGAACGTGGCGGCGGATTGCCTGCAGAACATCGCCATCGGCAATATCCCGCCTATGCTCACCGAGCAATACAAAGGCGACTTCAATACCATCAAGAGCAACCTCAATACATGCATTTCCGCAGTGAACGCCCTGGTGGCCGATGCCGACATGCTGGCGGAAGCCGCCAGTAACGGCCAGATCTATGTGCGTGCGGACGCTGAAGCGCACCAGGGCGATTTCCGCAAGATTGTCCTGGGGGTTAACAATACCCTGGAGTTGATTGCGAATCCCATCATCACTGTAAAATCATCCGCCGAGACCATCAGTACGGCGGCCAGGGAGATTTCCAAAGGCAATACCGACCTGTCGCAACGGACTGAAGAACAGGCATCGTCCCTGGAAGAAACCGCTTCCAGCATGGAGCAGCTGGCATCTGCCGTTAAGCAGAATGCGGATAACGCCAAGCAGGCCAACCAGTTGGCATTTGCCGCTTCAAGCGTAGCCCAGCGCGGCGGCGATGTGGTGCGGGATGTGGTCAGCACGATGGCCGATATCAATACCAGTTCGCAAAAGATCGAGGACATCATCAGCGTGATCGATGGTATCGCCTTCCAGACCAATATCCTGGCGCTGAATGCCGCTGTTGAGGCCGCTCGTGCAGGCGAGCAGGGGCGTGGATTCGCCGTGGTGGCGGCCGAAGTGCGCAACCTGGCACAACGCTCTGCCGCAGCCGCCAAGGAGATTAAAGGGCTTATTTCGGATTCGGTCACCAAAGTGGTCGATGGAACCCACCTGGTGGAAGAGGCCGGCAAGACCATGGATGAGATCGTGCAATCCGTCCAGCGCGTCACCGACATCATGGGCGAGATATCTGCAGCATCCACCGAGCAAAGCGCAGGCATTAACCAGGTCAACAACGCGATTACCCAGATGGATGAAGTGACTCAGCAGAATGCCGCCTTGGTGGAAGAAGCTGCCGCAGCTGCGGAATCCCTGATGGAGCAGGCCAACAACCTGGTGAAATCGGTCGGGCAGTTCAAGCTTTCAGCCAACGAGGCTGCTGGCAGTACATCACCGGCACCAGCTCCGAGATCAAGTGCCCCAGGCCGTAAGCTGAACGTGGTGACGCCCAAACCGGTTGCTAAAATCGCAAAGCCGAACTACAACAACAAAAACGGAACGACGGACGGCGGGGATTGGGAAGAGTTCTGATTAGGGCATCGCTGCCCTGATTAATGTGATGGCGGCGGTCTTGGCCCGGCTTGCCGCGCCGGCACCTGGGCTGAGGCGTTCCACCAGGGCAGCGCCTTCGAACAATATGGTCAGCTGCTGGTCGAGTACGTTCGGTTCCCTGGCCCCGGCCTGACGCGCAATGCCGGAAAGATAGGTTTGCAGTTCGGATGCCAGCTGGACGGAATAGAGGTTGACGGGATGAGCGGGATCCGGGAATTCGATGGAGGCGATGTGGAAGGGCAGACCATGGAATTGGGGATTCACTATCCATTGCTCGACCGAGTCGCACAGCTCATCCAGGATATCCATCGAGCCCGCCTGTTTTACACCTATGCGCTGGTTCATCCACGCATAAAAGCGGTCTGATTTCTCGCGCAGGTACGCAACGATCAACAGGTTCTTACTGGGAAAGTGTTTGTATAACGTTGCCTTCGCTATCCCTGCCTGGGCAATAATGGTATCGACGCCCGACGCATTGATGCCATTCGTCTCGAACAGGTTTGTCGTAGTCGCCATAATTCGCTGACGCATGGTCAGCGGCTCTTCACGTGCTGCCTCCGGATGCAATTTATCCAGATGTGATTTAGCGAGCGAGGAGGCGGTTTTCATTTTGGGCTCATCATCAGTTTCTGCGGGTAGTCGCAGCTCACGTGCGTCAGGGCTTTCTGCAGAGCATCCGCGGAATGCAGGTCGACGATGCCGTCGTTGATGAATGCGATATAGGCTTCACGCTGGTCTGCCGGCAGCATGCCTGCCTGCGGTAATTGGCATTTTCCGCCTTTCATTTGCGTATACACATCCTGCAAGGCAGTGATGGAGGCGGGCAATTGTCCTGGCTGGATTGCAGCGGTCGCCTCCAGGGCAGTAGGCGGGTGCGAGATCGATTTCAGGTAGAAAAATCCGCTGCTGGCTACTGAAAGGAGCAACAGGGCCATGCCGGCAAACAATACGGGTTTGAAACTGGCCCTGGGCTTCAGCAACTCGCTGATGGAATCCTGCACCAGGTCCCATGCTTTATCTGCATTGCCACGGGTGTGCAATTGAATAGCACCCAGCAGCAAAAATAAAATCTGGTCCGACACGATGTCAATATTAGGTACCGCGGTTTTCTTCACTTCCGACACGATGATGGATTTTAATGCGTCGATATCCGTTATCGACAAAGCGGCCAGCTGCTGCGACATGCCTGCACCGGTTTGGGTGCCGGCGGCACCAGTGGCATTGCCCCAGTCTCGGAACAGTCTTGCAAGCCCTGACAGGCGGGCAAGCGGCGACCGGCCATGATCCTCCAGCCGTATGTTGAATCCAGGCGAGCTCAACTTATCGAGGCTCATCGCCTGTCTCCCGCCATTTGTAACAAATTGTTAAATTTATCTTGCACTTTGTTTTCCGCTTAAAGTACACTGCGAGTGAACAGACCTGTCTGCATTGTATCGCCAGCGGATTTCTAATACAAGTACTTAAATTAACGAGGATTTAACATGGACATAGCAGCGAAGGACGTTCTTTTAGCGGATGCACGCAGCCAGGCATTGACGCTTGAAAATGAGGTAAAAAGCGTCATTGTCGGCCAGGATAAGGCCATCCGCCTGATGAATATCGCTATCTTCGCCCGTGGCCATGTGTTGCTAGAAGGCGGTGTCGGTGTCGGTAAGACGACATTGCTGCAATCCATCGCTAGGGCCATAGGCGGCGCCTACGAGCGCATTGAAGGCACGGTAGACCTGATGCCGAACGACCTTGTCTACAACACCTACCTTGGTCCTGATGGGCGCCCGCAAATCGATGAGGGCCCATTATTGCGGGCAGGGGAGAACCTGTCCGTGTTCTTTTTCAACGAGATCAACCGTGCACGTCCCCAGGTGCATGCGCTGATGCTGCGTGTGATGGCAGAGCGGCATCTGTACGCATTCAAGAAAGAATACAGGTTGCCGCACATGGTGGTGTTCGCCGACCGTAACCAGGTAGAGAAGAACGAGACCTTCGAAATACCGTCCGCCGCGCGGGACCGTTTCATGATGGAAATACCCATCGATATCCCAAAAGATCGCGAGCTGCGTAAATCGCTGATGTTCGATACCAAGTTCCAGCATGCGGAAGCCCTGACCCAGGGCGTCGCATCCGGCATCCTTCAATTCGACCAGCTCAATGACTTCTCCAACACACTGCAATCCCATATCAAGTCCAGCGATGTCATCGAGGAGTACGCACTGGACCTGTGGGAGGCGACGCAGGATCCTGCGAAATTCAATATCAAGCTGGATTCGGTGGAGGTCGCCCGCCTGATCCAGGCCGGTGCCAGCCCACGCGGCATGGGCATGTTGCTGAAAGCGGCACGTGTGCATGCCTGGCTGATGAACCGGGAAGACCTTTACCCGGAAGATATCCATGCCGTCTTCCATGAAATCATCGCCCACCGCCTGGTCTTCAATGCCATGTACGAAAACAGGCGTACCGCCCTGGCCCGCGAATTGACGTCGCAGATACTCAGCACCGTTGCGGTTCCAGCCAGGGTCTAGGCAACGATGATTCCTGCATACGCACGCGCGTTCAACTATTCGGTGCCATGGAAGTCGAGCAGCGTCCATTTTGGCGGCCACAAAGGCACACAGCGCGGCCTGGGTTTCGAATTCCGCGGCAATGTGCCGCTGGTCGATTATCCCGATGCGAGGCGCATGGATATACGCCAGACCATCCGCGACCCCTTCGAACAGGTGCACGTCAAGGTATTCAACCAGGACAACACGACGCCTATTTTTGCCGTTTGCGATCTTTCTGCATCGATGCAGTTCGCCGGCAGCAAGCGCAAGATGGATGTCGCGAAAGAAGTTGCCGCCTCCATCGCCTATTCCGCCTATGAAGCCGGCGACGTGTTCAGCTTCATCGGCTATGACGACCACGTGCTCGATGCCATGACGGTGCCCTTGAGCAATCACATCCACCAGGCCTTCGATGTGATCGATACCCTTGGCGCACATACCAAAATGAACGTGGGTTCGAACGGGATCACGGAAGTACCCCAATACCTGAGCCAGAATCGCGGCCTGGTATTCTGGATCTCGGATTTCCATATGCCGCTGCTCCAGATCGAGCAGGCCATGAACAGGATGTCGAAGCACCAGGTTGTACCGGTCGTGCTTTGGGACGACGACGAGTACCGGCGTTTACCTGCGTTCGGCTTCGGTACCATGATAGATCCCGAAACAGGCCGCAACAGGACCATCTTCTTCCGCCGGGACATCCGTGACAAGTTCCTGGCTGCGTTCGACGAGCGTAAGCATGCGCTGGAAAAGCTCTTCCTCACATTCGAAAGCCCGCCCTTATTCATGGATGGCCAGTACAACCCACTCACCGTCAGCAATTATTTCGAACAATGGATGACCTCATGAACCCCCTTATCCAGCTAACCGCCGCCTTCGTTTTCCTGATATTTGCTCCTCATGCCGCAGCGGCAACACCACAGGCGCATATCGTGAAATTGACCGATCCCGCGCATAGCATCGGTGTGCGCATCGGCGATGTGCTGCAGCGCGAAGTGCAGATCGCGGTAGAAGCACCGTACCAGTTGAGTAAAAGTACCTTGCCGGTGAAGGGCAGCAACTTCAACGGGATCGAATTGAAAGATATACAGCTGACGTCCAAGGAAAAATCCGGCACTACCCTGTATACCCTGAAGCTGGATTACCAGGTGTTTCGTGCATCTGCCACGCCGGCTGTCATGGAACTGCCCGAAGAAGAGTTGGCGATGACCGGAGGCCAGCAGGCGCTGGCATTGAAAGTGCCGGCATGGCGCTTCCGGTTTTCGCCCCTGGTGACCGGCAGGATTGAAACGGCGATGCACAATGTGCAACCCCAGCAAACGCCTGCTTTGATCGATACCACGCTTCATTCGGTTTTATTAGGCGCCAGCGTGTTTATGCTGCTGACAGGCATCGTATTCCTGCTCTATATCAATGCAGATGCCAAGTGGCTGCCGTTCATGGGCGGGGCATTTGCACAGGCGCACCGCAACGTGTCCAGGCTGCATAAAAAACAGGACAACGCCAAGCTTGCATTCGCTTACCTGCATCACGCCTTCAATACGGTACACGGCGAAAACCTGTTTGCAAAAGACGTGGATACCTTTGTGGAAAAGCATCCCGGCTACCGTCGCATAAAACTGGAGATAGAGGCGTTCTTTGCTAAATCCAACCATGCCCTGTTCGGGCAGCACGGCATAAGCGCTGGCACCACTCAGGACCTGCTGGCCCTCAGCCGCCGCCTGCGCGACTGCGAACGGGGAATCTGATGACACTGGTCCATCCATACGCCTTACTGTTACTGCCGTTGGTGGCCGTGCCGTTCTGGCTTAAATCTTCCCAGGGCACACTATATTCCTGGATCGACATCGTCCCCCACGACAAATTCTCGGAGATGGCGACACTGGCGATCCGCATCATTACCGCCATCATCCTGGCCAGCCTGGTGCTGGCCATCGCATCCCCGCAGGGATCCGACGTCAAGATCCAGCGCATCGGCAAAGGTGCGCAGACGGTGATGGTGATCGACCGCAGCGTGAGCATGGACCATCCCTTTGCCGGCGACACTACCAGCGGCCGCGTAGCAGAGATCAAATCCGCTGCCGCCAGGCGACTGATCACCGCGTTCATCAACTCCCGGCCGGATGACATGATGGGCGTGGTCGCGTTCACCAACTCCGCCCTGTACGGGGTGAAGATCACCTCCAATCGCGATGCCATCCATTCCGCCATCAATGCTGCCACCAGTGCCGGGGTTAACCAGACCAATATCGGGGCGGGCATCACCCAGGCGGTATCGCTTTTCGATGAGATCCCCAGTTCCGGTTCGCGCGCCATCATCCTGCTGTCGGACGGGGCAGGTAAATTGAGCCCGCGCGTGAAAGCCAGGATCCAGGAGGAAATGACGAAGCGCGGTTTGAACCTGTACTGGATCGTGCTGCGCGAGCCGGACGGTCTCAGCATCTTTACCAAGAACGAATATGCCGAAGGTTCCGAGCCGCCCGCCATCGAGCTGGACCGATTCTTTAAATCGCTCAAGATCAAGTACAAGGCCTACGAGGCGGATAACCCCACCACCCTGCAGAAAGCGATCCAGGACATCGATTCCCGCGAGAAGAAGATCATCCAGTACACGGTCACTGTGCCCGGTCATGACTATTCGCGCGACTTGATCGTGCTGGCACTGGTATTGGCCTTGTTGCTGTTAATTGCAAAAAACGTAAGGGTGTATTCATGGAAAACCGCATAAAACATAAGAACCTGTTCTTTATCTTGCTCGTGATCGCCGGCCTGGTCGGCATTTCGGTAGAGGCTTACCAGCTTAACCGGATCGACAGGACCAACCAGTTGATCCAACGCGGTGGCCTGGTTACTGACGAGGCATACCCGGCAGCGAAGAAATTCACTGCCGCCTACCAGTACAGCGGGAGCAAGGACTACAAGCATGCCATCCAGTCTTATAGCCAGTTGCTCGAAACGAAACTCTCGGAAAAGGAGCAGGCCAAGATCCAGTACAACATTGGCAATAACCTATTCCTGTCGGGATTGAGCAGGCTGACCGACGACGGCAAGATGAAGGATGAAACCAGGTACGACCTGTCGCAGGCGAAACTAGCGTATGAGCAGGCCTTAAGGCTCGCTCCTGACTCGATGCTGGCTAAATTCAACCTGAGCCTGTTGCTCTCCGTAATGCCTGCCGACATGAAGCATGGCGAAAAAGAGCAGTCGGGTATGGA
>JAZKEL010000126.1:0-527 GCA_040387075.1 Pseudomonadota bacterium | reverse complement strand
GAGCAACCTGCCGATCGGCTTGCCATGAAGCGTTTCCTACAGGCTAATTACGAGACCCTGTTGCTGGGCGCAGCCGTGCTGATGCTGGTCCTGGCGCTGGTCAAACCCCAGGTGCAACTCAAGCAGGAAGTGCATAACTACCTAATGCTGGCCGATGTTTCGCAAAGCATGAATGCTGAAGACGTCAAGGTGGACAACAAGGTAGTCAGTCGCATGGCCTACACCCGCCACCTGATGAAGAAGGTGGTTGAAACCTCGCCTTGCGGTACCTATGTGAGCGTCGGCGTATTCGCCGCGGAAAACGTGGCATTGCTGTTTATGCCGTTGGAGGTATGCGCGAACTACGACGTGATCACGGACACCATAGACCACCTGGAATGGCGCATGGCCTGGCGCGGTAATAGCCGCCTGAGCTTCGGCGTGAAAGCCGCCGCGACCGCCTTCGATTCGCTGAATGCGCCTGCGCAATTGCTATTCTTCACCGACGGCGATGAAGCGCCCAAGGTCAATGCCATCAACAAGCTTGA
>JAZKEL010000125.1:0-7425 GCA_040387075.1 Pseudomonadota bacterium | reverse complement strand
CATGGACACGATTCGTGCCTTGATGCCGTCCTTCGCCAGTTCCGCCTGTGCCTTAACAGCCAGGTCCAGCTCAGAACCGGTACCGATGATGATCACGTCAGCCTTGCCGCCTTCAGCTTCGGCCAATACATAGCCACCCTTGCGGATGCTGGCGAAATCGGCTTCGTTATGCTTGTAGCCGGCTACGTTCTGGCGGCTCAATACCAGGCTGGTAGGACCGTCGGTACGCTCAACAGCTGCTACCCAGGAGATTGCAGTTTCCACAGAGTCAGCCGGACGCCATACATCCATACGAGGGATGTAGCGCAGGCCGGCCGTGTTCTCAATAGGCTGGTGGGTCGGGCCGTCTTCGCCCTGGCCGATGGAGTCATGAGTCAATACGGCAATGGTGCGTTGTTTCATCAGTGCAGCCATGCGCAGTGCGTTCTTGGCGTAATCGGAGAACATATGGAATGTGCCGCCGAAAGGAATGAAACCGTGGTGCAGTGCAACACCGTTCATGATGGCGAACATACCGAATTCGCGAACGCCGTAAGAGATGTAGTTGCCTGGCTCTTTGGCATGCACGTGCTTGGCTTTGGACCAGCCGGTCAGGTTGGAACCGGTCAAGTCGGCAGAACCGCCCAGGAATTCAGGCAGGATTTCTGCAAGTGCAGTAATGGCGTTTTGTGAAGCCTTGCGGGTAGCGATGCCTTCCGCTTTTTCGTTGACTTGCTTGATGAAGTCTTCTGTGTATGACTTCCAGTTAGCAGGCAACTGGCCGGAGGTACGGCGCTTGAATTCAGCAGCCAGTTCAGGGAACGCTTTTGCGTAGGCGTCGAACTTGGTATTCCATTCTGCTTCCAGCTTGGCACCCTTGGCTTTTGCATTCCAGCCGTCATAGACTTCTTGTGGAACAACGAACGGCTCATGCGGCCAGCCGATTGCTTCACGTGTGGCTTTCACTTCGTCCAGGCCCAGTGCGGAACCGTGGCAGTCATGGCTGCCGCACTTATTCGGGGAACCCTTGCCGATGATGGTCTTGGTACAGATCAGGGTTGGCTTGTCAGTCACTTTCTTCGCGGCTTGTACGGCAGCTTCGATGGCATCGACGTCATGGCCGTCAACGTTAGGGATTACATGCCAGCCGTACGCTTCGAAACGCTTGGCGGTGTCATCGGTATACCAGCCTTCAATGTGGCCGTCGATGGAGATGCCGTTGTCATCCCAGAATGCTGTCAGCTTGCCCAGGCCCCAGGTACCGGCCAGTGCACAGGCTTCGTGTGAAACGCCTTCCATCATGCAACCGTCACCCAGGAATACATAGGTGCTGTGGTCGACGATGTCATGGCCAGGCTGATTGAACTGGCTGGCCAGCAACTTTTCAGCAAGCGCGAAACCCACGCCATTGGCGATACCTTGTCCCAGTGGACCGGTGGTGGTTTCGACGCCTTTGGTATAGCCGTATTCAGGATGGCCAGGAGCCTGTGAATGCAGTTGGCGGAATTGCTTGATTTCTTCGATCGGCAGGTCGTAGCCTGTCAGGTGAAGCAGGGAGTAGATCAGCATGGAGCCGTGGCCGTTCGACAATACGAAACGGTCGCGGTTGGCCCAGTCTGGGTTGGTCGGGTTATGACGCAGGTGCTGGTTCCACACCACTTCTGCGATTTCCGCCATGCCCATAGGCGCGCCCGGGTGACCGGAATTGGCCTGTTGTACTGCATCCATCGATAACGCACGGATGGCATTTGCTAAATCTACACGTGAAGCCATTGCTATCTCCTAATCATTAATCCAAAAAGCAAAAATGCACCATGCCTTGCTCCTGCCGGGCGTGAGGCTGGTACTTAATAAGTTATTCAGTAAATTCCCTGGAAGACCCTATGCTGGAAGACACTATATGACATGCTCAGGTATAGGCAGTAGCCAGGCTGGAGCACCGGCTTCCAAAGTTTTATAGAGTTTAGACTCGAATTATTGCCCAGATGTGAATTTTGAGCAACTACAGTTCGACGACAAAGTCGCAGTATCGTGAAGAAAATTAGGGGGAAATGAAATGTTCAAGGGGGCGTAACAAGGCGATTCTAACAATCACCGAAGTGAGGATGGCATAGTGCGTAATGAAGAGATGGAAACAGATCAGAACAGCTCGAAGTCGTCTTCCTTCTTGTTTTCCTGCAAATCGCCCTGCTCGATCAACTGCTCGTAATAACAGATGCGGTTACGGCCGTTATTCTTGGCGTAATACAGCGCCAGGTCGGCATGGTCTATCAGTTGGGTCGGTGCATCCTCGCTATGGATTTCCGTATAGCCGGAACTCACGGTCACCTTGCCGACCTGGGGGAAGGAAAAATTGCCTACTTTTTCGCGGAAACGATCCAGCACGGCCTGTATGTCGCGCGGCGAAGCACACTCGAACACGCCGACGAACTCTTCGCCGCCAAAACGGAACAGCATATCCTCGTCGCGAAAGCATTGCGTCATCAGCTGTGAAAACAGTAACAGCACTTCATCGCCGATGAGGTGGCCGAACTCATCGTTCACACGTTTGAAATGGTCGATATCGAAGATCGCCAGGAAACAGAATTGCTTGTACTGGTCATCCTTGCGCTGGTTGCTCTTGTGCATGCGCGTCAGGACTTTATTGATCTTGCTCTCGAACGTCTTGCGGTTCAGCAGGCCGGTCAGCGTGTCGTGCTCGTTATCATTGATCAGGCCGGTGAAATTCTCGTATATCTGCAGCAGCATCATGATGGTCTCATGCAGCTGCGGATCGCATACCGGCATTTCCAGGGCGATGATCGCCATGGTCTGGTCTTTGGAGTTTTTCAGGGGGTACAGCGAAGCATGCAGGCCTTCTTCGACATAGCTGCGATGCTTCCCGGAGGTGAAACAGGTAGCCAGTTCATTCCTGAACGCCTCGGTGAGAATGTCTTCGGTGTCTTTTTTGTTGGTGGACACGACGGAGAACAGCTGTTTTTCCAGGTCGAGCGCCCGATAGATAAGGACATTATTGCTGGCATCCAGGCTGATCGGCGTAATCAGGTCGGAAAGCGCCTGTGCCAGGGAAAGTTCGAGCGCAGCCACATCGCGTTCGTTGGTCAGCGCGATCAGCTTGGTTAATACCGTTTGCAGTGTGGGAGAGCTCAAATTTGGCTATCTGTCTAGTATCGTTAATTATAAGGTCAGATAAGCAGTAGCATAAGGCGTGCCGGGATGGCTTTGCTCATTGTGCATGAAAAACCAGCGTTGAAACTGTTAATTCGTCGTAAAAATGCCATTTATCTGGCCGCTCGGGCAATTTGAGTGCATTCATTCCAGCAAAAATTCTAAATACGATGAAGAAATCCTGTCAACACTGTCAACTTTTCGGTTCAATCTCCGGGCGGCTTGCGCCTTAACTTTTCCATTTGATGGAACATCCGATACTCGCGACCTGCTGCGCCGGTCCATGTCCGGTCTCGGCCACCAGCTTCATCGCCTCGAACAGGTCACGGGAATTATCCGGCGGCGGTTCGCCACGGCCAGCCGCATCGAAGCGGCCGCGGTATTGCAATTCCAGGTTCGCGTTAAAACCGAAAAAATCAGGCGTGCAAACGGCATCGTAGGCCTTGGCTACCAGCTGAGTTTCATCGTAGACATAAGGGAATGAAAAATTTAGCGATTCCGCCAGCCGACGCATATTGTCGAAGGAATCGTCAGGATAATTCACTGCGTCATTAGAGGAAATGGCGATGGCATTAACACCCATCGCCTTGAGCGCGCGCATATCGTCAGCCAGGCGTTGCTGGATAGCCTTGACATAGGGGCAGTGGTTGCAGATGAACATCACCACCAGGCCTTTCGGGCCGCTAATATCCGCCAGCGTCCACTGCCTGCCATCCGTGCCGGGCAGGTTGAAATCAGGGGCTTTCCAGCCAAAATCGCATACTGGTGGATTCAGACTTACCATAGCAGGCTCACATCCTTTAGAATCGGTCGAAATAATCAATCGACGATATTATCACTTTTTAACCTGAGTCCAGACGATGGCCAATCCCCGCTTCTACTACCCCGCCACCAGCCCGCAGCCATTAGCCCTGGGGGCGGCAATCGAGCTCCCCGCTGCCGCCGCGATACACGCCAGCCGTGCACTACGCATGCAAACGGGCGATACCGCCAAGCTATTCAATGGCGATGGCAACGATTACCAGGGGGAATTGCTAGGCGTCCAGAAAAATAATGTGGTCGTCAAGATAACCGACGTCATCCCCGTACGCAATGAATCCCCGTTAAAGATCACGCTGGTCCAGGCGATCTCCAGCGGCGACCGGATGGATTTCACTATCCAGAAAGCGGTGGAGATGGGCGTCACGTCCATCCAGCCTGTCAGTAGCCAGCGTAGTGTGGTCAAGCTGTCGGGGGAGCGTGCTGAAAAACGCCGTGAGCATTGGCAGAACGTGGTGATTTCGGCCTGCGAACAATCCGGCAGGGCCGTCGTACCGGCAGTGGCTGCGCCCCTTGCACTGGCTAACTGGCTGGGCCAGGCGCCGGCCCATGCCATGCGGCTGACGCTTTCGCCCACCGCCACGCAATCGTTGCACGACCTGCAACGGCCGGTGGGTGAGGTATGCCTGCTCATAGGCTGCGAAGGCGGCTTGACCGACGATGAGGTCGGCCTGGCGGCTAGCCAAGGGTTTATCCCGGTGCAATTGGGCAAACGGGTACTCCGCACGGAAACCGCAGCATTGGCCACGATAGCCGCGCTGCAGGCCTTGTGGGGCGATTATTAATGCGGCATCTTCTTGATTCAAGCAGGCCCGGCAATACAGGGCCCAATACTCAAGGCATGCGCATGCGAGATATGACACAAGAATTTAATTGTTAAAAAAGCACTATTATTATAATATTTGCTTTTAACGCAAATTAACTACTGTATGCAATCTATCGGACTATCCATACGTAAGCGTCGTAAAGCGCTTAACCTGACCTTGCAGGAACTCGCCAAACGGGTAGAAGCCGATAGCGGCAACCTGTCCCGCATCGAGCGCGGTACCCAAGGCGTTTCGGAGCCCATGCTGCGCAAGCTGTGCGCCGCACTGGACTGCACGCCTGCCTTCCTCTATGCCCAATCCGAGCTGGCGGCCACCCATGCGCAGACGCCGTCGCGCTTCAGCCTGCATAAACCGCAGGAGTTTGTCAGCTGGTTCCGTTCCGTCGCGCCCTACATCCATGCCTTCGGCGGCCGCACCTTCGTCATCGCCTTCGGCGGGGAAGTAGTGGAAGACGGCCAGTTTGTCGCCCTGTCGCACGACCTCAACCTGCTGGCCAGCCTGGAAGTCAGGCTGGTACTGGTGCACGGCTCGAGGCCGCAGATCGAATCGCGGCTGAAGCGTGCCCGCATAGAACCCCGCTATGTGGGCGGCCTGCGCGTGACCGACGACGATGCCATGGAAGCCGTCAAGGAAGCGAATGGCGCGGTGCGCGTGGAGATCGAGGCCCTGCTTTCCATGGGACTGGTGAATTCGCCCATGGCCGGTTCCGATATCCGCGTCGCCAGCGGCAATTTCGTCACGGCAAAGCCGCTGGGCGTGCTGGAAGGCGTCGACCTGCAACACACCGGCGAAGTGCGCAAGGTCGATGCTGTCGGTATCCGCAAGCGGCTGGATGACGGCGAACTGGTGCTGCTGTCGCCGCTGGGTTATTCGCCCACCGGCGAGGCCTTCAACCTGTCGCTGGAGGATGTCGCGGTCAGCGCGGCGATTGCACTGGATGCGGACAAGCTGATTTTCCTGATGGACGCCAACGGCGTGCATAACGTGCGCGGCGAATTGTTGCGCGAGATGACGGCACTTAAGGCAGAAAACCTGCTCAAGCACGTCGAAGATAACGAGCAGGAAGCCATCAGCGAAGACGAGGAATATTACCTGCCGGCAGCCATTCGCGCATGCGAACAGGGCGTGGCACGTACACACCTCATCAGCCGCCATGTCGATGGCGCCATATTGCAGGAGCTGTTCACCTACGACGGCATCGGCACCATGGTCACGGAAATGCCGCTGGAATCCATGCGCCAGGCCGAGATCAGCGACGTGGGCGCCCTGCTGCAGCTGATCGAACCATTGGAAGCTGAAGGCGTGCTGGTGAGGCGTGGCCGGGAACGGCTGGAAATGGAGATCGACCACTTCTACCTGATGGAGCACGACGGCCGCGTCATCGGCTGCGCAGCGCTGTACCCGTTTCCCCAGCAGAAAACGGCGGAGCTGGCCTGCATGGCCATCCATCCTTCGTTCCGGCGCGGCGGGCGCGGAGATCGGCTGCTCAGCTTCTGCGAAGAGCAGGCACGCGAACTGGCAGTAAAATCGCTGTTCGTGCTCACTACCCGCACCGAACACTGGTTCCTGGAGCGCGGCTTCGTGGAGACCGATGTCGCCCGGTTGCCTGCGGAAAAGCAGAAACTGTATAACCTACAGCGACGCTCCAAAGTATTCACCAAGAAGATCTGATGGCGTTCCCTTGATGGCAATAAACTTAATGGCAGCAAAGCGATTCGACCTGGGCACGATTGAACTGCAGAGCGGGCAAACGCTGGACAACGCCTGGCTCGGCTACGCCACCTGGGGCGAGTTGAATGCCGCCGGGGACAACTGTGTGCTGTTCCCAACCTACTTCACCGGGACACATCTCTCCAACGCCCGCATCATCGGTGAGCACCACGCTCTGGATCCGCGCAAATGGTTCATCGTAGTGCCCAACCTGATCGGCAACGGCGTGTCCATCTCGCCCAGCAATGCCGCAGGGCAAAACAGTGGCGGTGGCTTCCCGAAGGTAACGATTTACGACAATGTGGCCTGCCAGCATGCCCTGCTGAAGTCGCTGGGCGTGCGTGAAATCCGGCTGGCCATGGGTTGGTCGATGGGCGCCATCCAGGCATGGCACTGGGCTGCGCTTTACCCGGATCTGGTCAGGAACCTGCTGGCAGTGTGCGGCGCTAGCCGTTGCTGGCCGTACAACCAGGTGTTCCTCAAAGCCATGCGCGCAGCGGTTGAAGCCGACCCAAGCTACCAGGGCGGCTATTACACGCAGAATCCGCAGGCAGGGCTCAAGGCATTCGGGCGTAACTATGCACCCTGGGCGTATTCTGCCGGTTTTTTCCGCGAAGAACGTTACAAGGAACTGGGCTTCGCGTCGCAGGATGCGCTGCTGGATGACTGGGAACAGGATCATTTAAGCTGGGATGCCAACAACCTGCTGGCCAAGGTATGGACGTGGCAGCATGCAGACATCAGCCGCCATGAACGATTCGGTGGTGACCTCAATGCCGCATTGGCTAGCGTGACTGCGAATACCATCCTCATGCCTTGCGACCACGACCAGTACTTTACGCTGGAGGAAAACCGCATCGAGGCCTCGATGGCGCGATCGGCAGAACTGCGGCCCATCTACTCCAATGCCGGTCACTGTGCC
>JAZKEL010000124.1:0-6650 GCA_040387075.1 Pseudomonadota bacterium | reverse complement strand
ATCGCGGCATCAAGCTGGGGCACGGCGTGTGGGACATCATTTTCCGGCGCAAGGCTTAATCCTTGGCCAGGCGCGGAATTCCAGGCGCGGAATTTAGGTGCAACTATAACGTAGGCGTTAACTTAGACGTTTTGCGGATCGAGGTTCTTGGGCGGGATCTTCAGCCAGCTACCGATGATGCCCTCTGCTTCTTCCACGCCCTGTTTCTTCAGGCTGGAAAATAGCTGGATAGTGCAATTGCCCCAGGTCTCATTAAGCTCTTTCTTTACTTCCTGCAACACGATGCTGGAAGCGCTACGCGACAGTTTGTCCGATTTTGTCAGCAGTACGTGCACCGGCCTGCCGCTGGGGCAGAACCAGTCCAGCATCTGCCTGTCCAGCGGCGTCAGCGGATGACGGCAATCCATGACGAGCACCAGTGCGTTCAGGGTCGGCCGCTGGCTCAGGTAAGTCGATAGCGTCATCTGCCAGTGCTTGCGCAAGGCCTCCGGCACCTTGGCATAGCCGTAGCCCGGCAAATCCACCAGGAAACGGTCGTTGCCCAGGCTGAAGAAATTGATGAGTTGCGTGCGGCCCGGCTGCTTACTCACGTAGGCCAGGCGGTTATGGTTAGCCAGCGTATTGAGGGCGCTGGATTTGCCGGCGTTGGAGCGTCCGGCAAACGCCACTTCGACCCCCATCGGTGTGGGCAGGTCCTTGAGGTGGTGCGCGGAGATGTGGAATACAGCGTTCTGGAATAATGGCATGGGGCTTTAAATACTACAGGTTCCAAATAATGACAGGTTTAGGCCGTTAAGCGGGCGAAAATGCTATCACGATAACCCAATTTTCGATAAAATGATTCGCTAATTCACCTTCATAATTAAGCAGTTTCGCTTCGAGGAATGACCAGCATGAATTTCCGCAACATCTTAGCCGTTTGTTTATTAACCCTGGGCGCTGCTTCCGCTTCAATTCCGGCCTATGCTGCAGGCGACGCTGCCAAAGGTGCTACTACCGTGAATACGGTCTGTGCAGCCTGTCACGGTGCAGATGGCAATAGCCCCATCGGCATGTACCCGAACCTGGCCGGCCAACATCCTGAGTACATCAACAAGCAATTGTTAAACTTCAAGGCTGGCGACCGTAAAAACGCCATCATGTCTGGCATGGCCGCGACGCTAAGCCCGGAAGACATGCAGAATGTTGCCGCGTATTTCGGCACCCAGAAGCCGAAACCTGCAACTGCGAAGACCAACGGCGCAGGTTCGGTCGGCGAAAAGATCTTCAAGGGCGGTATTCCCGGAGCTGGCGTTCCAGCCTGTGCTTCCTGCCATGGCCCTGCCGGTGCTGGTATCCCGGTGCAGTTCCCACGTTTGGCTGGACAGCACTCTGAATACATCGTGAGCCAGATGAAGGCGTGGCGCTCCGGTGAGCGTGCCAACGACGGTGCCAAGATGATGCGCATGGTATCGGCCAAGCTGTCCGATAGCGACATCGAAGCAGTCGCAGACTATATCCAGGGCCTGCGTTAACCTGTTTCAGTAGCTTTTAAAACTAATAAGGGTGGCCCGATGCCACCCTTATTAGTTTAAGCAAGCAGACTCCTAATTCCACATTAGCAACTGAACGATATCCCGCTTGTCCTATAGCATGCCTTCAGTGTCTACCTGTCTTCAAAACCACCAGCGTCACTCACTTTGTTGCCTACTTTGAAACCACTACAGACAAACTCTACGCGTTTCTACGAGCTGTTAAGCTCCATGCGGTTTGCCGTCAGCCTGCTGACCGTACTGGGCATTGCCTCCATCATCGGCACCGTGCTCAAGCAGAACGAGGATTACGCCAACTACGTCATCCAGTTCGGTCAGTTCTGGTTCCGCTTCTTCGAAGTGCTGGGGCTGTACGATGTCTACCATAGCGTCTGGTTCCTCACTATCCTCATCTTCCTCGTCACGTCGACCAGCCTGTGCATCTACCGCAACACACCGCTGATGCTGCGCGAACTGCGCGCCTACCGCGAATCCGTCACCGAGAAATCGTTGCGCGCGTTCAGCAACAAGAACGAATACCAGTCCGTGCATGACATCGTGGAAACGCGGCAGCGGTTGCAGCATTTTCTCAATGCACGCGGATTTCGCTATAAAACCGTGGTGAATAAGGACGGTAGCGAACTGATCGCCGCCAAGGCCGGCAGTTACCAGCGGCTTGGCTATATGTTCACGCATGCGGCCATCGTCGTGATTTGCATCGGCGGCCTTATCGACGGCAACGTGCCGTTCAAGATACAGGAGCTATTGGGCTATAAAAAAGTGGAGACGCTGGATATCCCGGAAAATGAAGTACCGAAAATCAGCCGCATGTCCACCGCCAACCTGTCTTTCCGCGCCAACATGACCTTGCCGGAAGGTACCAGCTCCGATGTATCGTTCATGCGCATCCGCGACGGTTACTTGGTGCAGGAACTGCCGTTCCGCATTGCGCTAAGGGATTTCCGCGTAGAGCAATATGCCACCGGACAACCCAAATCGTTCGAGAGCGATGTCGAGATCATCGACCCCGACCTGAAAGAACCGCTCAAACATACGATCAGCGTGAACCATCCCCTGATCTACAAAGGCATCGCCATCTACCAGTCGGATTTCCAGGATGGCGGCTCCAGGCTCAAATTCAACGTGTGGCCTTTGTTCACCGACCAGGCCAAACCCAACCCGCTGGATGGCGTGATCTTCAAGAAAGTGACGTTAGGGGAAGGCGCCGATGCGCTGAAGCTGGAATTCAACGATTTCCGCAAATTCAATATCCTAAACTTGTCCGTTGATGGCAAGGGCAAGCCGCATAACGTCGGCGCCAATGTCACCTTCAAGGTGCGCGATACCGCGGGCCAGGCGCGTGAGTATGTCAACTACATGCAGCCGCTGCAACTGAGCGGGCGGCATTATTTCGTCTCCGGCATGCGCGAGACCCAACAGGAAGACTTCAAATACCTGCGCATCCCTGCCGACGACGATTTCACCATGCAGGGCTTCATGCACCTGCGGGCGGTGATGTTCGATAAATCCGCCTACAATGAAATCGCGCACCGCCTTGCCAACAGTTCGATGCCTGCCGGCGCATCCAATGCCGAGCTGCGGCAGAAATTCGAGACCAGCATCCTGCAGCTGCTGCGTGCATTTAACGACGGCGGGTATGCCAATATCGCCAAGGTGATCGAAGCGGCAGTGCCTGCGCCAGAACGCGAAAAAGCCGCACAGACGTATATCAAGATACTGAATAGCGCTGCGATCGAAGCATACAACCTGGGCCGCGAACGCGACGGCCTGAAGCCTGCGGAGATCGACCAATCGACGCAGATGTTCATCCAGGATAGCCTGGGGGCCATCAGCGACCTGTTCTTTTACGGCACGCCTGTCTACCTGCAGATGACCGAATTCGAGCATCGCGAAGCCAGCGGCTTGCAGCTGACACGCTCGCCCGGTAAAAACCTGGTGTACTCCGGTTCTGTGTTGCTGGTGCTGGGGATTTTCGCCATGATCTACATCCGCGAACGCCGTATCTGGCTGCTGGTCAAATCGCGTGACGTGCTGTTTGCCATGTCCGCTAATCGCAAGAACCGCGATTTCGAACTGGAATTCGAAAAGCTTAGCGGTCAACTGGATAGGCTGCTGACGAGTTAAAGTCTTGGGTAGCAAAGACATAGGCAACAAAGACTGCATGCATGGGTAAGATGGATTGAAAGACAATGCCAGGCGAGAATGCCATTGAAATAATGAGGGAAACAGCATGACGACCAAACAATATTCCACCAGCACCGCTTATTTAAACGAAGATCCCGTGCCCTTGCTCAAGCAATTGAAATGGCAGGACTGGCTGTATGCAACCATGCTGGCGCTCGGTGCGGTGTATGCGTTTGCACAGTACGGCAGCTACATGGATGCCTACGAAACCGGCTTCCTGTTCGGCTTCGCTGCCGGGTTCACTCTGCTGGGCTGGGCCTGGAAACCGGTGCGGCTGCTGATCCCCATTGTTGTCGCCATCAGCCTGTTTGCCATCAGCCTCTACCATGGCGATCTTGGCCGTGCCAACCAGGCCTTCCTGCTCAAATTCCTGATCTCCAGCCAGACTGCCATCATGTGGATGAACGTGCTGTTCGTGCTGGCGATGCTGACCTACTGGTTCGCCACCTTCACGCGCTCGGTCTTCACCGGTAAAGTGGCGACCAGCCTGACATGGAGTGCCGTGGTGATGGGCCTGGTGGGCCTGCTGGTGCGCTGGTATGAGTCCTATTTGATCGCTCCAGATGTCGGTCATATCCCCATCAGCAACCTGTACGAGGTATTCATCCTGTTCTGCTTGATCACGTCGCTCATGTACCTGTATTACGAGCAACGCTACGCCACCAAGCAGCTGGGCGGCTTTGTCATGCTGATTGTCAGCGCTGCCGTCGGTTTTATCCTCTGGTACACCTTCGGCCGCGAAGCCAATGCTATCCAGCCGCTGGTGCCAGCCCTGCAATCCTACTGGATGAAAATCCATGTACCTGCCAATTTCATCGGCTACGGCTCGTTTTCGCTGGCGGCCATGGTGGCCAGCGCATACCTGCTGGCCGAACGCGGCATCCTGGCAAGCCGCCTGCCCAAGCTGGATGTGCTGGAGGACGTGATGTACAAGGCCATCGCTGTCGGCTTTGCGTTCTTCACCATCGCCACCATCCTCGGCGCCATGTGGGCGGCGGAAGCCTGGGGCGGTTACTGGTCGTGGGATCCCAAGGAAACCTGGGCACTGATCGTGTGGCTTAACTATGCGGCCTGGCTGCACTTGCGTTTGGTCAAAGGCCTGCGCGGGCCTATGCTGGCCTGGTGGGCACTCATCGGTTTGCTGGTGACGACCTTTGCTTTCCTGGGCGTCAATATGTTCCTGTCAGGCCTGCATTCCTACGGTGCGCTCTAACTAAAATGCTCCCTGTACCGACGGTACGGGGAGCAGCAGGTGTGTTTAAAGTCACTGCAAAATCAGCAATCTAACAAGTCTGGAATAATCTTAGAGTCCTGTTGTTGGAAATACTCTTCTACGACTCTAGTGGGTCGGCAACAAGCGCACTCCGGCTCAACCAGAACTTCACCCCGCCTTTCTTGTTTTCCACCAGGTGCAGCTTATAACCGGATTGCTGGGCCTGTTTGCCGGCATGGTACAGGCCGATCCCCAGGCCGTTTTCCGAGGCGATCTGCTTCTTGAACAATTGCTCGGCGACGCTATCCGGCATTGGCTTGCCGGTGTCGCTCACTTCCACCAGGTAATCTTCCCCTGCACTGAGTACCACTTTTATTTCGATAGTGCGGTCATTCTTGCGTTTTTCGATGGCGTTCTGCAGCAGGTTATCGACAATGCTATCCAGGAAATCCGGGTCGATATCGATACTCGGCATCTCCGCCACACTGAACTCGATATTGTTTTCGGCATGGTGCTGCTTCAGCCCTTTCCACCAGCTGGTGATCTTCTGCAGGCGGTTCTTTTCTATGCGAGGCTCCTCCAGCTTTTCCAGGGTGCGTGCCAGGCGGTTATTCAATAGCGGCAATTGGCGGCGGATCAATGCCAGCAGGCGCTCGTTTTCCTCCTCCTTCGCTTGTTCAGCGGCACTGCACAGCGCACTCATGGATTGCACCAAGTTCTTGATGTCATGCGTCAGCCGTGAGCCGGTCTCGTACACCGCCTGCATATAGATGTTCTGCGTCAGCGTTTCTTCACGGTGCTTGGCCTCGTAGAACTCACCCAGTATCTGCGTCAACAGCTTCAGATGGATAGTCATGGCCGGGGTCATCGGCCATTTGGTATGGATGGTCAAATCCAGCTGGTGGAAATTGAACTGCGCGGAGTGCTTGGTAAGGGCACCGATACTGCCATCGCTTTCCAATGCACGCCATTCCACACCACTTACCCAGGGCAGGGCAGCCACTTCCTGTATGGCGGCGTTGGTAAAGTCCTTGGCGGTGGATTTATTCTCGGCAAGCTCCGCGATATTTTTTACCCATTGCTCGAAGGGCAAGCCTATGCTCAGCAGGTAACGTGAAAGGATATGGCCGATACCTGCAAACCCGGCGCGCGGATCCCACAGCCAGCTGATCGCCATCAGCGTGATCGCCGAGCTGAACAGTACCTTTAATATGACTTCGCCATAATTGCTCTGGCTGGATGCCTGGATAGCGAAACTCCCCAGCACTAGGAGTACGGCCAGCAACAGCAGTAATAAGGTGTAGAAGAAATCCAGCACCGGCGGATGGCCGCGTTCCTCTTTATCGACACGGGTAAAAAAGATGGCACACGGCAATAACGCCAGCATGTATTCCACTACGAAAGGCGGGATGAAGAATGCGGACACATGCTGGCTGCTGGTATCGATAAACAGTTTGGGCACCACCCACATCAGCAGCATGGCGATCAGGTAACCAGCCGCCAGCAAATAGCCAAGGTGCGCGCTCTTTGCCTGTGTGGCGAATATGCGCCCGCCCAGCAACGCAAACAGGATGGAAAGCCAGAAGGCCAGCAGCCACCAGTTGAGGAAGAGGATCATCACTACAGCACCGGCCAGGAAGAGCGCCAGCGCCTGCAGCGAGATTTTTTCCTGCGTGCGCCACACCGGCTGCCAAAGCAGGAAGAAGCCGTAATGGCAGATG
>JAZKEL010000123.1:0-2345 GCA_040387075.1 Pseudomonadota bacterium | reverse complement strand
GGAGAGCTTGTCTGGGCGCACCCGAAAATGACGATAAGCCATTCCCTGAGCGTATTGAGTGCAAAGCGGATCATGGGCGCGCGTTACTCCACATTGTCTGCAACGTCCACGAAACGGATCATCTTCGGTTTGACTACATCCTCGTCACTCACTTCCTTAGCGGGAGGATGGATAAGCGCCTCCAGCCGCGCCTTGGTGGCCAGGAATTCGGCGCTGACGAACTGCTCAGAACTACGCGGACGCGGCACCGGCACTTCGATCAACTCCTGCACTTCGCCAGGATGCGCTTTCAGCACCAGGATACGGTCTGCCAGGAAAATGGCTTCGTCGAGGTCATGCGTGATGAACAGGATGGTGATGTCCACGTTCCGCCAGATCTCCAGTAGGTGCGCCTGCATCTTGCAGCGGGATTGCGCATCCAGCGCGCCGAACGGTTCATCCATCAGCAGGATGCGCGGCTGGTTGACCAGCGCCCGGGCAATCGCCACGCGCTGCTTCATGCCGCCGGAAAGCTCATGCGGGTAGGCGTTGGCGAATTTCTCCAGGCCCACCAGTTCCAGCCATTGGTCGGCCTCGCGCCCAGCCTCGAACTTGCCGATGTTATTCATCTGCAGGCCGAACATCACGTTCTCGCGCACCGAGCGCCAGGGGAACAGCGTATAGCCCTGGAACACCATGCCGCGGTCGCGCCCGGGTCCACTCACCGGTTTGTTATCCAGCAGCACTTGGCCAGAAGTATGCGACTCCAGGCCGGCCAGGATGCGGATCAGCGTGGATTTACCGCAGCCGGATGGGCCGATCACGCACACGAATTCGCGCCGGTGCGTCTTGAAATTGACGTTCTTCAGCGCCACCGTTTCACCCTTGGCGGTTTTGTATACCTTGTTCAGGTCTTTCACTTCCAGGATCACTTCGCGTGATTTCAACTTGTCAAAACGGGCTTTCACCTCATCGGACTGGTCGAGGTAACTAGGAAGAGTAATTGGATTCGTCATAGTAGTTTCCGTGCCTATTCTTTATTCGCAGGCCGGTCCCAGGGGAAAAAACGTTTCCCCAGCCAGGCCAGTATCAAGTCGCTGCCGAGGCCGATCAGGCCGATGATGAAGATCGCCGCGTAGACGTTCTCGAAATGCTGGTAACGCGCCTGCTGCGTGATGAACCACGTAATACCCGATGAAGTGCCGATCAACTCGGCCACGATCAGGTAAGTCCAAGCCCAGCCCAGCAAAATGCGCTGGTCGCGATACAGTTCCGGCAGGATGCCCGGGATCACCACATGCCGCAGCAGCTTGAGCTTGCTGGTACCCAGCGTCAGCGCGGCTTCCAGCAGGGCGTAATCCAGCTTGCGGGTGGTGTTGGAGATGATGAGTATCTGCTGGAACAAGGTACCGATGACGATCACCGCGATCTTGGGCCCGTCGTAGATGCCCAGGATAGCCACCGCCAGTGCGCCGAAAGCCGGGGCAGGCAGATAGCGGAAGAACTCGATGAAAGGCTCGAACAGCCGAGACACTGCGCTGTAGGTTCCGCACAGTATGCCCAGCGGCACACCTATCATCGACGAAATAAAAAAGCCCCAGAAGATGATCTGGATGCTGTGCCACAAACTCTCGTGCAGCCATAAACCATCGCGCTGTTCAGGCGCGGTGGTGAAGCCGGTGTATAGCGCCTTCGCGACTTCATGCGGAGGCGGCAGGTAGATCGGGTTGGCGGGCTTGCCTTCCGGCCTGGCCTTGCCTTCAGTTTCCATAGTGGCGAGCTCGTCGTTGAAGACGGCTTTGTCCACCAGCATGTCCACCTGGAAATAATCCACGTCACCCGGATTGCTCACCATGACCATGGGGTGCCAGATGAAGGGTACGTAACTCACCGCACACCAGATCAACAGCGGCAGCAGGAATGAGCCTACGCCTAATAATGTTCGCCTGCGCGGCGACAGTTGCCTGCGCACTGCAAACCATGAAGATAAACTCATTCCCTGCCCTTTCGATTACTCGCCATTGGTTAACTAAAAATGGTTATTTGGTGACGAATGACGGATCGATGGCTTTAGTCAAATCCATCGGCTTTTTGTACACCGCGTTCTTGACATTGAAGTCATCGGCGATCTTGGACGAACCGTACAGTGACTTGAAGCCATCCGCTTTCACCATGATCTTCTTGCCGTCTTCCAGGCTCAGCAGCTTGGTGCCTTTCAGCAATGGCAGGTAGGCTTCAGGCTTGAGGCCGACGCGGGCTGCCATGATCTTGACGGCATCCGGCTGGGTTTTCGGGTCATTGATGTAGGTGACGACCTTGCCCCACACATTCACCACCTTCTGCCAGTCGGCCTTGCGGCTGGACAA
>JAZKEL010000122.1:0-3417 GCA_040387075.1 Pseudomonadota bacterium | reverse complement strand
CACTTAAACCCTTATTCCAAGCGCAGTACTAGTACTAGCGTATGGAAAACTTCTTGGAGATCCCTTCTATCTGCGCAGCAGGCGCCACTACCGTCACTTTCACCTGCTCGGCAAATACCTTATCCACTATTTCTCCACCAAGCTTGCCCAGTTCCCGCGCAAGATAATCCAGCTGTTTGTAATCGATCAGCATCTCTATCTGCTTCATCTCCACGAATGGTGCTGTCTTAGCCGCATCCAGGGCCATTCTCGCGGTACCGCCATACGCACGTGCCAGTCCGCCTGTGCCCAAATTGACGCCACCGTAATACCGGATGACGCCGACACAGACATTGATCAAGTCGCGGCCTTCTATGAGCTGCAGGACCGGCTTCCCTGCCGTCCCGGAAGGTTCGCCGGCATCGTGGAAGCGCTGCACGATGCCTTGTGCGGTTTTGATACGGAAAGCATAGGCCAGGTGGTTGGCACCCTGGTGCTGGGATGCTAAACCCCTTAGCAGGAATGCCGCACTGCGCTCATCCGCACAGTAATCTGCCAGCGCGACAAATCGCGATTTAGTGATGGTCTGCTCTGCATGACCTGCCTGAATGATGCGTTGCAATGTTCCAGCCTGATCGGTGTACCAAGAAAAATCCCTACGTAAAAAATCCCTACGCACAGGGCATGAAGCATGGTCGAATTATTATAGGGAATGCATGTCTGTACCATACACGCCAGACTTGCGTATCATACGGGAATGGCCAGGGAGTTTACATGCTTCGATATCCACCGCTTATTTTTTTACTTGTTGCATTGTTGCCTGGATTCGCTGCCACAGCGCATGCCCAGGTGTACAAATGCACAGACTCCAGGAATAAAATAATCTATTCCGACAAGCCTTGTGCGACAGGCAACAGCCAGGTCATTCCTAATATTTCCCCTTCAGCCGATGTATTAGCGCCTGCAACGAATGTAGACGGAAAATCAAACCTCACCCTGCAGATGGACGATGCCGTTAAATCCGCCATCGCCAACGACGACCTGATCCGTGCACAGGCGCTGGCAACCAGCAAAGAGCAACGCGAATGGGTAGCGAAAGCCAGGAAAGAAGCAGCCCAGAAGCTGGCAAATGCCAGCAGTTCCAATCCCCAGGCGCAAAAATCCAGTTCGTATGAATGCCGCCAGGCCAGGGCGAACCTGGAACGGGCCGCCAGCGGCAACTCGGATGCCGGCCTGCTGAATGCAAAAACCAGCCTGATGCAGTCAGCATGCGGTGAGCAGTACCAGGTGTCCGGTTACGGCACAGCGCCATCCCCCTACCTTTCCTATCCTTACCCCAATCGCCAACCTTATCCAGGCCAGTTTCCCGGGCAATACCCAGGCCATTATCCAGGCAATCATCCTCCTGTGCATAACAACCCGCCCGGAATCACCACCCAGCCTTACGACCGTACGATAGAGCCTAACTTCGGCAGCCGGTTTATATATCCCCAGCGATAACCGCTGGCATTGTGGGCACAGGCGCATTGTCGGCAAGTATTCCTGCCAATTTTTTTACTGCCTGAACGACGGTTAATTCCGCCGCCTGCGTTAAAGATATAAGAACACAGGGAACCATGAATGATTGAACACGATCCCGATATCGACCTGCTGGCGCGAATCGGGCAAGGGGATCAGCGCGCCGCCAGGCAGATGGTGGCCAGCAAACTGCCGCGACTGATGGCATTGGCTACGCGCATGCTCAATGACAGCAGCGAAGCGCAGGATGTGGCGCAGGAAACGTTTGTACGCATCTGGAAACAGGCCGCGCACTGGCAACCGGACGGCGCCCGCTTTGATACTTGGGTGCACCGGGTCGCCATGAACCTCTGCTACGACAGGCTACGTGGGCGACCGCACCTGACGGAGGAGGAAGTACCTGAACAGCAGGATCCTCACGGACATGCAGATGCCCGCATGATAAAAATTCAGCAGGACAAACAGGTGCTCGATGCCCTTGCCACGCTGCCGCCTCGCCAGCGTGAGGCACTGATCCTGCAGTATTACCAGGAGTTCTCGAATGCAGAGTCAGCCGCCATGATGGACATCAGTATCGATGCATTGGAGAGCCTGCTGTGCCGTGCACGACGGGCATTGCGCAATGCCTTACTTGAACTAGGTTACACGAAGGAAACACCATGACACCCGAACGGTTTCGCTACCTCGCCGATGCGTACGGCGCAGACATCCATCGCTGGCCTCACCAGGAACAGCAAGCGGCCCAGCTTCTGGCGGCGCAGCATCTCCCCGCATTGGACGATGCATTGAGTCAGGCGACCCTGCTGGATACCGCATTATCAGCCCAGGCCCTGCCTTACATCGACCCAGCATTGGCAGAGCGTATCCTGGCTGCTGCCCCGCAACCAGCCAGCCAACCATCGATCCCGCTACGGGCATGGTGGCAGCGATTCCAGCTGGCAGGTGTCGGACTGGCAGGCACAGCACTGGTGGGTGCAGGATTCGCCGGCGCCATGGTGGGTGCACTTTGCGTATCCATATGGACGTCCGGCATGCTGCCGGAAAGCAGTGCGGACGTGCAGACGCTGACGGCGGATTTCGTCGACCTTGAACAGGATTGGACAGCATCATGAACGGGCGAACATGCAAATGGCTGTTGATCGGGTCATTGATCCTCAATATATTCCTGATCGGCAGTATCGCCGGAGGCGCATACAAGTTATTCACTAACGCTACTACCGTCAACGGGCCGCTGGCAGAGCGCGGCCTGCGCTTTGCGGCCGACAGCCTTAACCCGGAACGCAAGCAGGCCTTCCGCAAGGCGCTACGCGAAACGCGCAGGGATGCAAGACCGCTGGTAGCGGCGGCACGCTCCGCACGCAGTGAAGTACGCGCCCTGGTGGCAGCGCCCGTGTTTGACCGGGAAGCCGTGAAGTCAGCACTTGACCGCACGCGCGAAGCCGATATGGCATTGCGTATGCGCATAGAACGCGGCTTGATCGACTTCACCGAAACCCTTAGCCCGGAAGAGCGCGTGAAACTGGCGCAGGGCATGGCACGCAACGGGCCCTTAAGGCAACAACTGGCAGGCGCTTCCCAGGGCGGCAATGAGTAGCATGGGCCCTGCCGCCATCGCGGTAAACCGCTTTGGACTGGGAGCGCGCCCGGATGAGGCAGTCCCCAGTGACCCGAAGAAATGGTTGCTGGCGCAATTCGCCCAGTACCAGACTGCGCCTGCCGCCTGGGCCGGGCAGCAAAAAACTGGCGCGATTGTCACCGCCTATGTACAGCAGCAGAAGGACATGCGTAATGCCAGTGACGATGCAAAAATGGCCAGCAGGAAGATGTTCCGGCAAGAGGTCAAAGACGACTACCAGTCGGCAGTGAAAGCCCGCGCAGTCTCGGCACTGCTTACCCCGGCCCCGTTCATCGAGCGGCTGG
>JAZKEL010000121.1:0-6672 GCA_040387075.1 Pseudomonadota bacterium | reverse complement strand
GACTATGGCCGCTGGAATTCACCAGCCGTTTCGGCTATCCCGGATTTGCGATCTGTGAAAGTCTACAACTGGATAGCTGGCCGGATATCTTCACCAGGATTTTGAACAGGCAAGGCACGGCGTTGGCAACACGAGAAGGCTTCGCCACCGGCGTAGTGCTTACCGTCCCGCCGTTTCCGTATACGCATGGCTATGAGGAGTTATCGAAAGGCGCGCCGGTGTTGTTCCGTGATTCCATGACACCTGAAGACCTGGAAAATTTGCATATGGCGGAAGTGGCAACTATCGGCAATCAACTGGTGGCAAGCGGCATGACAGGATATATTGGTGTGGCTAACGGCATCGGCGACAGCGTTGAAGAGTCATGCACCCGGGCATACGCGCTAGCCGGCAAAGTGATCGCACCCAATATCCGCTACCGCAATGACATCGGAGATAGAGTGATCAATGGCGATCTGGCAGGGCTAAAAGCACTTGGCTATATCGCTTGAGTAACAAATTCGGCATGAAGCTTCAACGTCTTATCTACATTGGCTAACATACTATAAGTCATTAATTGCCGGTCTGGGTTTTCCAGTCATTTTCCACTTCCCGGATCAATTCGGTGACTTCAATCTCAAGGGATTTTGCAAGACTGAATACTGTCTGCAGGCTCGGCTTTCTCAAGCCGCGTTCCAGCATCGATATATAGGTGCGATCCAGTTCCGAGCGCATGGCCAGTGCATCTTGCGTTATGCCGAGTGCTTCACGTTTCCTTTTCAGCACGGACGCAAAGAATTTATCTATATCAACTTTCATATCACCTCCTTGTTATTATTATCCAGCGCATATGTGACTAAATTTCTACATACGCCTACGGCAAGCTTGCCTGCCAGCTTCCCGTTCTTATAAACGCAAAAGCCTACTGTCTAAACAATAGGCTTAATGAGTCGCGTCAATGACGTTAGTGCTAAGCACTAATGACTGGCCGCCTCGCTATCACGCATTAATTTCACTTCATCGTGGTTGGCCCGTACCCCGGCAAATTGCCTTTCCACGATAATCCGCACGTACTCGGGCAGATTCTTTTCCAGGGCATTCTTGTAGCTTCGTATCGCTACGTCTTCGCCCCGTTCACATTCATTCAATACGGCTTCTTCATCCTGGCCTGTTATTGCAGATTTGATATCCACCCAGCGCCGGTGCAGCGTACCTGCCAGGCTGGATTGCGTTTCAGGATCCCCTCCGAGCGATAGCACCAGTTCCTGCAATTCATCTGCAGCTTCACCGCAATTCAACGAACGCTCCGTGAAAGAAGCCTTCAGCATGGGATCCTTGATCCCCTCCGAACATGACAGGAATCCTTCCTCGCCATCCTTGCAGGTTTCGATAAGGTCATTCAGTGTCGATATCAACTCAGACTTTTCCATTTCCAGATTCCTTAAATGTAAAGCAGGTGAAAAGTGTAGCTGGCTTCACATTATCTATTATTCTAGGAATTGTCTGTAGGAAACCACCTATTCGGATGTCGATATCCGGCTGACATCGGGATGGCGATTACATCAGGAGTTCGTGTTTGATGGAGTAGAGGGTAAGGTCGGAATTGGACTTCATGCCCATTTTTTCGAGGATGCGGGAACGGTAAGTACCGACAGTTTTGACACTGATGAACATTTCTTCAGCGATATCGGTCAATTTTTCGCCGCTGGCGAGCTTATAGAATACCTGGAACTCGCGTTCGGACAAGGTTTCATGGGGCATGCTATCGCTAGGCCCGGTGAGTTTGTCGATCATCAGTTCTTTCAGGGTGGCGGAGACATAATGATTGCCGGCGCAAATGGTGCGGATGGCGGTGACGATTTCTTCCGGGTTGGAATCTTTTGAGATATAACCGCGGCATCCGCTACGTATCATGGGCAGGGCATATTTTTCTTCACTATGTCCGCTAAGGATAAGTACCGGCAATTCCGGTGCGAAATGCCTGAGTTCGTGGAGCGTGTCCACGCCGTTTTTCCTGGGCATGGAAATATCCATGATGACAATATCAAAGTGACCATGGCGGATTTTTTGCAGGGCCTCTACGCCGTCTTCCGCTTCGTCGGCGACCATCATGTCATCCTCGAGGCTCAGCAGGTTTTTCAGCCCAGTCCGCACAACACTGTGGTCATCTACTAATAGAATTTTTTTCATAGATTAACTACCTCGTTAATATATAAATAGATTCGTTGTTGCGCGTTGAACATTATTTTCTAAGCAATTTAAAGTGTTTTCAAGGATTTAGTATGCTTACTATAGTCCCGATAAATAATAAGCATTCTCTGAAAATTCTGTAGGAGGGAGCTTACCGATTCCTACAAAATAATCGGGAATTTCCTATTTAAGCAACATGGGCCAGCGCTAAAATCAGACCATCGAGTCGCGATGGGGTGCGCTATGCCTTCCTATGCTGATAATAAGCTTCCAGTCGAACTGCAACCCCAGGACCACCATGACACGGGCTCGCGGATCGTCAGCCGCATATTTCGTAAGTACCCCCAATTTTCACCGCATTCCATGGCAGTTATATTATGGAACGGTCAATATATGGTGTTCGGCCAGCAACCTCCCGACTTCACGCTTAACATCAAAAGCCCGAAGGTGCTTTGCGACCTCGTCCTGTTCCGTGACCCGGTGCGCATGGCTGAAGCGTATTTCGACGGGCATGTGGATGTGAGTGGGGATTTCAATGCCGCCGTGAAATTGCGTTATTACATCGAAGGCCTTGATTTCACCCTGGCAGAAAAAGCGGCGATGTTATGGGATGCGCTCTCATTGTCGACCCTGAATAGACAGGCGCATGCCCAGCCTGTTGTACCTGCGTATGTTGCACCTTCGCATGGTGCACCCACTCATGAGAATGGACGCGAGTCCATTGCTTTTCACTACGACGTATCGAATGAATTCTACAAACTGTGGCTGGATAGCAACATGGTGTACTCGTGCGCATATTTTGCGGATCCCGCTCAACGCCTGGAGGATGCGCAGGCCGCCAAACTAGACCACATATGCCGTAAATTACGCCTTAAACCCGGCGATACGCTCCTCGACATAGGCTGCGGCTGGGGTGCCCTGGCATGCTGGGCGGCCAGATACTACGGCGTACAGGCGCATGGCATCACCCTGAGCCAGAAACAGTTCGAATACGCGAATGAAAGGGTAGAGCGGGAAGGCCTGCGCCACCAGGTAAGAATCGAACTGATGGACTACCGCGATCTATCTGCGGATGCTCGCTACGACAAGGTAGCAAGCATCGGCATGTTCGAGCACGTCGGCCTGAAAAACCTGCCGGTGTATTTCGATACCGTGAAACGGGTACTCAAGCCCGGCGGTGTATTCCTCAATCATGGCATCACCACCGGCGAGCCCGGCTGGAATGAAAGCGTCGCCACACGACTGATCAACCGCAATGTGTTTCCTGACGGCGAGCTCGACACGGTCAGCAACATACAGCGCCATATGGAAAATGCCGGCCTGGAAATATTCGACGTGGAAGGCTTGCGCCCCCATTACGCGCTGACATTGCGCGAATGGGTACGCAGGCTGGAAAGCAATGCGGCACAGGCGGTCGGCTATGTCGGGGAACGCACCTACCGGGTCTGGCGCCTGTACATGACAGGTTGCGCCCTGCAGTTCGAGGACGGCTCCACCGGCATTTACCAGATACTAGCGGTCCGCAAGGATGGCAACCTGCCGCAACTGCCGCTGACCAGGCGCGACATATACCAGGTCAGCTGAACTTAATATCAAGCAAGATACCAAGCCAGCTGAGCCGGTTCACCCCGCTTCGTCTATCGATGCCCTGGGAGGCGATACCCGTGAGTGCATCACCACTGCTGTAAGCCACTAAAGTGGCAACATCAGTGCGATATCCATGCGCCTCCCAGGGCAGCGGTTTAAATGCTTGTTGCGCTGGTGAAATAAACTCCGGCACTGGTCGAAGTTTCTCTACAATTATCCACTTCCATTCCAGAGATTTTTCGATGGCATCCACACCGCTAGGACAAGGCCCACGTTTAAAGTCGGTCAGCACTAAGCTGGCTAACCCCGCGATGTATTTCGGGCGACCCCAGCCCGGCCTGCGCGAACGGCTGTTCGTCATTATTTTCGAGGCGGACACGAACGCCGGACGGCTATTCGATTTCAGCCTCATCGTCGCTATCCTGCTCAGTGTGGGCGTGGTGATGCTGGACAGCATCGCCTCCATCAATGCGCAACACGGCCGCCTGCTGCACGGGATCGAGTGGTTTTTTACCATCCTGTTCACGGTTGAGTATATAGCGCGCCTTTCCTGCGTCAGGCACCCGGCCCGATATGCCCGGAGCTTCTTCGGAATCGTCGACTTCCTCTCCGTCATCCCCACCTATGCCGCATTCCTCGTCCCCGGCCTGCACGTACTGGTGGATTTCAGGCTGCTGCGCCTGTTACGCATGTTCCGCCTGCTCAAGCTAACCACCTATATCCAGGAATACGTCATCCTGGCGGATGCCATCGCCGCCAGCCGGCGCAAGATACTTATCTTTCTCTCGGTAGTTGGCATCCTGGTGGTGATTAACGGCTCCCTGCTGTATGTGATAGAAGGCGGTCCGGGAACCGCATTCAGCAGCATCCCGACCTCGGTATACTGGGCCATCAGCACCGTCAGCACGGTAGGCTTCGGCGATATCACGCCGAAAACCGACCTTGGGCGTGCCATCGCATCGTTCACCATGCTGATCGGCTGGGGTATTCTCGCAGTGCCCACCGGCATCGTTACCTCCGAATTGACGGCCCGGCGTTTCAACACCAACATCACCACGCGTACTTGCCCCGCCTGCCTGACGACCGGGCTGGAGGCGGATTCCAATTTTTGCAGGCATTGCGGAGAGCGTTTGCCGCAATACCAGAAAGAGTAATGGCAGAAAACTCATTTTCACACCTGACGCCAAAAAGACGGATAGGTATGCGCTACTTCTGGCAAACTAGGCGTCTATCCCTTACACACCATCCAGGCCGATTACTGCCTTTGCCATGACCAATAACCTGCTGTTAATCGTATTCGCCTTCCTGCTGGTACTCCTGAACGGTTTTTTCGTCGCCTCTGAATTCGGCATGGTCAAACTGCGGCCGACGCGCGTACGTGCCATCTCCAAAGCGTTTGGCTGGCGCGGCCGCCTGCTGGCAAAAGTACATAATGACCTGGATGCCTACCTTTCCGCCTGCCAGCTCGGCATCACGCTGGCGTCGCTGGGGTTAGGGTGGATAGGCGAACCTGCATTTGCTGAATTGCTCGCACCAATCCTGCGTTCTGCCGGGGTCGATAGCGACGAGCTAGTGCACGGCATCGCCTTCATCGTTGCCTTCTTTACCATCTCCTACCTGCATATCGTGGTGGGCGAACTGGTGCCGAAGACCATCGCCATCCGCACCGCAGAGACTGTCGGGCTATGGACTGCGCCGGGCCTGTATGGATTTTACTGGGCCATGTACCCGGCCATCTGGGTGCTCAATAAAAGCTCCAATATGGTCATCCGCCTGCTCAAGCTGGATTCCATGCCCCGGCATGAAAGCCATTATTCCAAGGACGAGCTGAAGCTTATCCTGCGCAGCTCGCGCACCAGCGACCAGTTCAGCAAGTCGGAGTGGCGTGTGCTGGCGCAGGCCATCGATTTCCGCGACCTGGATGTCTCCGACCTGATGCGGCCATTCACCGAAGCTGCCGTGCTGTACGACGATGACAGCATCGCCGCCAACCTGCAGAAAATGGCGCAGCACCGCTATACCCGCTATCCCTACCTCACCAGGAAGGGCAAGGTGATCGGCATCATCCATATCAAGGATGTGTTCCTGGACCAGAATAAAACGCATCCGCAGAATGATCTTGCCAAGCTGGCCCGGCCTGTCGAGACGGTAGCGCCGGATAGTCCTGCGACCGAGCTCCTGCGCGACTTCCAGCAGGGTGCTTCACACATGGCGATTGTCGGCTACCCGAAAGGCGAACTGGTCGGCTTCGTCACCCTGGATAACCTGCTGGGCTCGCTGGTGGGGGAAATCAAGGATGAATTCAGGCCGTCGCAGAATGAATGGACGCGACTGGACGACGGGTCGCTGTTAGGCAAGGGCAGTTTGCCTATCCCCACGCTGGAACGTACGCTGGGCATAGACATCAACTCCGAGGACGCGGATACGGTCGGCGGCATGCTGCTCTGGAAACTGGGAGACTTGCCGACCGAAGGCCAGAAGATTGCCTTCGAGAAATTCGATGTGGTGGTCAAGAAGATGATAGGGCCGAAGATCGTGCTGCTGAGGGTGTACCCTAAAGCAGAAGCCATGAATCCGTAGTCCCTGTTTGTATACGCGGTCGTGTCCGCTTTTGATGTATTGATTCAATTCCTGATCAATCCAGGAAAGTATCCTGCGGCGTCACTATTGCATTCATCGCAATAGTGTATTGCTGTCGGCACCAGTTCTCATCCATCCCCTTATAAGCAACACTTAGGCATCCGCTCATCGCCGGATGCGACCTTAGCGTCGACCTGTTTACTTATATCAAAGGATAGATCATGAGACTCTCAACATTCAGCATCGCCTGCCGGACCCCGCTAATGCTTTGCATGCTGGTCGCCTCGATGGCCATGCCGCTGTATGCATCTGCGGCTGAAGCAGCCCCAACCACCG
>JAZKEL010000120.1:3630-6208 GCA_040387075.1 Pseudomonadota bacterium | reverse complement strand
ACGTATCCAGATAGAACTGGTATTCATCCGTGTTCAGGTAGGCATGGATACGCACATCCGGCTCTTTGGTATCGATATACGGGCGGCTATTGACGGCCTGGCGGAAGCGGTCGCATACCGCATCTTTAATCCTGAGCGTGACGAACTCCAGGCTTTTCAGCGGGCACTTTACCCCGGTGACCTTCACCATGAAATCGCTGCCGACGGCAAACCATTGCGGCCAGTTAAGCTGCATGGCCGCGTTATAGATGTCTTCTTCATTCAGGTATTTGCCGCGGCCCACTTGCCATAGGATACGGGTGGCGATACGGCTTTCCAGGTTGGCCTTATAGCAGGTCGGCATGTCGCCGCTGAAGCCCACGCCGCCGTCTGTGGGCTTGATATTGCCGGCGCCGACTGCCGCCAATTCGTCGGCCAGTAACGCTTCCAAGCCACGCGGACAGGTAGCGAAAAACTGGTGGGCATTGCTGTTTGGATTACTCATGACGTTGTACTTTCTTTGCACTTCGTTCGGTAGTTACAGGCTGCAACTACTCGGCTTGCGTTTTGTTTATTGCATGGCCGGTTTGCTAACCGGCTTATTTGTATTCAAATCTTGGTTATCCAAGCTTGCTTATTCACCTAGCAACAAACGGTTACTGGTATTGGGATTATGCTCGCGCAGTTTTTCGACAAACTCGAGAAACTCGATTTCATGCTGCGTCTCCAATTCTTTGGCACGCTGGCGCAACGATGCCCAGCGCAAGTCGGCAGGTGCCCGTTTAAAACCGAAGACGACGATGTTGCCGGGCTTGCCGGTACGCAGCACCAATACGCGCTGGTTAAAGCTCTGTTCGATGCGCTGCAAATAGATATCGAAATTGCGGTCGCTGCCCCACAGGTTAACCGCCATCATGCCGTCTAGCTTCAACGATTCGGCACAGCTGTCGAAAAACGCCTGGTTATACATGTCGGTCGGCACGCCTTTACTGTCGAAGACATCGAGCAACAACACGTCGGCTGTTTGCACATGCTCCTCCAGATATGCCACGCCGTCACCGACTATCACCTGTAGTCGCTCGTCGTCTTCAGGCAGGTAGAAATGGCTGCGTGCGATGCGGATGATTTGTTCATTGATCTCCACTACCCTGGTCTTGATCTGCGGCAGGTAGTGGTGGACATATTTCGCGACCGAACCGCCGCCAAGTCCGATCATCAGTACCTCGACAGGCACTTTCGCGACTGATTTATTCTCGAAGGGCGCTTTAGCGGCGGATTTATTCAAGAACAACAGGAACAGCATCATCGCACGCGAGTAGGTCAGCTCCAGGTCATAAGGTGCCTTGATGCGCATGGAGCTTTGCACGGTCTCCGAACCCAGGTACAGCGAACGTACGCCATCGACTTCGCTCACATCGACACTATCCGCATTGCCCAAACCTCGATTGATCGCCCTGGAAATGGTACGGCCCAGTCGTAACATTTAAGCCGTGGCCTCCAGGCCTTCATCGGTAACAGGTATAGTCGCTTCTACCAGGACATCCTCGACAAGTCCGGCATCCGCCGCCAGATCGCCTGACAAATCCCCCGGCAGGAGTTCGATGGGCACGGCCACGTCGACCACGATGTCCGCAGTTGTGCCTGTGGATTTTGCTTCAAGCGTTTTAAAGCGGGTGTCGATCTCCATCAGCAAGGGATCGATGCGCTTGATCTCAAGCACTACCCGCGTACCCACGGCCAGTTCGGGCAGGCTGTGCACCTTGGTGATATAAGGCATGCCGTCGAAACGCACCAGGTTCTCCCGCCACACGGTCGCCGTGATTTCCCGGATATCTTCCTGCATCAGATACTGAAGGCACCAGTAGCGTTCCATGCGCGTCTGGAATTCATTGTAGGCGCTGTAGGTAAGTTCGAAATTGCGCATGGCGGTCGTTAATTGCTCGCTATTTTTCAGGTAGGCTGGCTGGTGGCCCTGCACCACTGAAATGATCTGGCGCTGGTTGATCAGGTCCACTGCACGGCGCAGGGGCGATGTGCTCCAGGAATATTGCGGTACGCCCAGACCCTGGTGGGGTTCCGCCTGTGTAGTCATATAGACCTTGCCGCCGTTCTGCGCGCGGTAGATGCCCGGCACTTCGTGCGCCGCCAGCATGCCGCCCCAATGGCTGTTGGCCTCTATCATCAGTTCGGCTACCAGCTTGTCCATCGGCGATCCGCGCCGGCGGCCGACAATGCGCACGATCCCATTCTCCACATAAAAGTTATAGTCGATCTGGATGGCTTTATTCGGGTCGTACTTGCCGCGCCCTTTTTCCAGGGATTCCGCGAGCTTGAACAGGAACGAAAGGTTCTCCCAGTAAGGGTGGCCGCTGTCCTGTTCCAGCGTTTCTTCATTGAAGAACGGTTCCAGCGCATCGTGGCGCAGGTTGTGCGCCATCTTCACCAGCTCCACCTTGCTGTGGCGTTGCGTGACGGTAAAGTCCGCAGCGACATCCAGGTAGAGGGACAGCGCAGGCTTCCATTGCCCTTCGTCCAGGCTGAACGGTGTGATGGCGGATTCCGGCAGCATGGTGATTTTATAGCCCGGCATGTAGACGGT